>NZ_JBEWQE010000007.1:0-261795 GCF_040538975.1 Flavobacterium sp. UW10123 | reverse complement strand
GCAATATCTATGCTTATGTTGGAGAGGACAGGACGGTTGCTGGACGCGATGCGGAATGGGCTTCCAAGTCGCCAAACTGGGTTAAGATCAACGGAATCAACGGGCTTGACGGCAAGAATGGAATTGCGGGAGGCAACGGAGTTCCTGGAGCGCCTGGCACAGCGGGAATCGACGGCACAATTGAAATGTATATTGACTACCAGACGGGAATCGTTTATGTGCGAGACCCTAAAGATCACGATAAATGGATCCGCCTAAGCGGCAATGACGGAATTCCGGGAGTTCCTGGGGCGCCTGGCACAGGGGGTTCAATCACAACCCTAGACGCTATCGTTAAAGATCCGCAGGGCAATATCTATGCCTATGTTGGAGATGACAAAACGGTTGCGGGACGCGATGCCGAATGGGCATCAAGATCCGTGAACTGGGTTAAGATCAATGGGCTGAACGGAGCAGACGGAATTCAGGGTGCTGCTGGAGCGCCTGGAACCCCGGGCTCAATCACAACTCTAGATGCGATTGTAAGAGATCCGCAGGGCAATATCTATGCCTATGTGGGAACGGATAAAACAGTTGCGGGACGCGATGCCGAGTGGGCTGCGAAGTCCGTGAACTGGGTTAAGATCAACGGGCTTAACGGAGCGGACGGGCTTCCTGGAACAAAAGGAGAAATAGGAACCCCAGGCTCAATCACGACGCTGGATGCGATTGTTAAAGATCCGCAGGGCAATATCTATGCTTATGTTGGAGAGGACAGGACGGTTGCTGGACGCGATGCGGAATGGGCTTCCAAGTCGCCAAACTGGGTTAAGATCAATGGAATCAACGGACTTGACGGCAAGAACGGAGTAGCGGGAGGCAACGGTCTTCCGGAAGCTCAGGTGCCCGCTCTTGATCCGAGCATCGAGATCTATGTTGACTATCAGACGGGAAAAGTATACGTTAAGGATCCTAAAAATCCAGGCAAGTGGAAATCGACAAACGGTATCGACGGAATACCTGGAGCAGACGGAACAAAAGGTGCTGATGGGGTAGTCACTACTCTTGATGCTATTATAAAAGATGCTAAAGGCGATATCTATGCTTATATAGGAACAGCAGACAACACTGCTGACCGTACAAGAGAATGGAATAACGGTTCAACGAACTGGGTTAAGATTAGCGGTAATGTAGGAGCAACAGGTGCATCAGCATATGAGATCTGGAAAGAGCAGTCTGGCAACGAAAACAAAACGGTTGAAGAATTCCTAGCTGGGCTTCAGGGGCATTCTGGAGCGACAGGACTTGCTGGAGCAAAAGGAGATACCGGAGCATCGGCATACGAGATCTGGAAAGGTCTTCCTGGAAATGACGGCAAGTCTATCACTGAATTCTTAGAAGGGCTTAAAGGTCATACGGGAGCAACAGGTGCTACAGGTGCTACAGGAGCAACGGGTGCTACAGGTGCTACTGGTAATTCAGGTGCAACGGGAGCTACAGGAGCTACAGGAGCAACAGGTGCTACTGGTAATTCAGGTGCAACAGGTGCAACGGGTGCTACAGGTGCTACTGGTAATTCAGGTGCAACGGGAGCTACAGGAGCAACAGGTGCTACTGGTAATTCAGGAGCTACAGGAGCAACGGGAGCTACAGGAGCAACAGGTGCTACTGGTAATTCAGGAGCTACAGGAGCTACAGGAGCAACAGGTGCTACTGGTAATTCAGGAGCTACAGGAGCAACGGGAGCTACAGGTGCTACAGGAGCAACGGGTGCTACGGGAGCTACAGGAGCTACAGGAGCAACAGGTGCTACTGGTAATTCAGGAGCAACGGGAGCTACAGGTGCTACGGGAGCAACAGGAGCAACGGGTGCTACTGGTAATTCAGGTGCAACGGGAGCTACAGGTGCAACGGGTGGTACAGGTGCTACGGGAGCAACAGGAGCAACGGGTGCTACAGGTGCAACGGGAGCAACGGGTGCAACGGGAGCTACAGGTGCAACGGGAGCTACAGGAGCAACGGGTGCTACAGGAGCAACAGGAGCAACGGGTGCTACTGGTAATTCAGGTGCAACAGGAGCAACAGGAGCAACGGGAGCTACAGGTGCTACAGGAGCAACGGGTGCTACAGGTGCTACGGGAGCTACAGGTGCTACAGGTGCTACTGGTAATTCAGGAGCTACAGGAGCTACGGGTGCTACAGGAGCCACAGGTGCTACGGGAGCTACAGGTGCAACGGGAGCTACGGGCGCAACAGGAGCAACGGGAGCTACAGGAATTGGTGGTAAAGTAGATACTGTAGCAGGTTCTAATATTACTATTACTGGTACTGGAACAGCAACAGATGCTTATATCATTAAGGCGACTGTGCCTCAGCAGGTAATTGTGGAGTTTACATATGCAGGGCAACCAAATTTTGCGCTGGGAAGTACGCCATCTACATTGTCTACAGTAAAAATGTACATTAATGGTGTGCGTATAGACAAAGATGCCTATACAGTAAGCGGAAGTACGCTAACGTATATTCCTGCAAACAATGGCTCTTTCATTTTACAAGCCGGAGATAATATAATTATTGATTATTCAAAATAGTAGGTAGGAAAAGGCTGCCACTGCTTTCATTAAAGTAAGCAGCCTTTTTTAATGCTATTAGATTTAAAAAGACATAATTTTTTAAAACAATTTAGAAATGAAAAAAATAATTTGCATGCTGTTATTGCTTCAAGGTGGGTTTATAATAGCGCAGACAGAAACAGTACCAACCATAAATGGTAAAAAAATACAAATTGCCCCAAATGCAGGTACAGCAGACAACGGTTTAACAGCCACAAATGGAAAAATACAATTAGGAGGCAGTTTAACCCAACCAACAACCATAACAACAACTTCTGTAAATACTTTAACTATTGCAAATTTGCAGACGGGTGCGCTAACCGACCAATATTTAACAACAGATGCGAGTGGTGTGGTGCGTAAAATTGCCAATACAAACTGGAATACAACTGGAAATACTGGAACAACGCCTGGAACAAATTTTATTGGAACAAAAGATGATCAAGATTTGGTTTTTAAGAGAAATAATACTGAGAGTGGAAAAATTGCTGTTAATAATACTTCTTTTGGAATAAATGCTTTGGCGAGTAATACTGGAAATTATAGCGTAGCTTTTGGATCTAGGGCTCTTTTTAGGAATACAATAGGTGCAGGATTAGTTGCAATTGGTTCCGATGCGCTTTTATATAATACAACAGGAAGTAATAGTATAGCTATAGGATATAATTGTTTGCAAAGTAATACTACGGGGTCGAATAATGTATCGATTGGAATGCAAAGTATGCTTTTAAATACTACGGGTAATAGTAATGTTTCAATAGGTGTATCTACAATGTCGCAAAATTCTTCTGGAAGTTATAATGTTGCTATTGGGGATGCTGCTATGGGTAAAAATATTAGTGGGAAATTTAACACTGCTTTAGGAAGTAGTAGTTTAGATCTTTTGAATTCTGGTGACAGCAATATTGCTTTTGGAAATAATGCTGGTTCTTATTTTGGTGTTAATTCAGGCCTTGGTGATATTAAGTTTCTTGCTGCAGCAAATAACTCTATCTTCATAGGTGCCAACACCAGAGCACTTGCTAATAATTCTGTTAACGAAATTGTAATAGGTAGCAACGTAATTGGAAAAGGTTCAAATACTGTAACTGTAGGAGATGCTAATATGATTAGTATTGGAGGTTATACTGCTTGGTCAAACTATTCAGATCAGCGTTTAAAAAAAGATATTGTAAGCAGTACTTATGGTTTAAATTTCATCAATAAACTACGCCCAGTAACCTACCACATGAAAACAGGAACTACAGACTTGCAGACTGGTTTTATTGCGCAAGAGGTTGAGGCAGCCGCAAATGGTATAGGCTATAAATTTAGCGGGGTAGTAAAACCAACTAATGAAAATGACTACTATAGCCTTCGCTACTCAGAGTTTGTAGTGCCATTGGTAAAAGCAGTACAAGAACAGCAAACTCAAATTGAGAGCCTTCAAAAAGAGCTTAACGATTTAAAAGCTGTTGTGCAACAACTGGTAAACAAAAACTAAAACGCAATTTACCAACAAAAACCGATTGCGCAGGCAGTCGGTTTTTTTTACCCAATCACTGTTTTATCTGCATTAGAAAGTTTTACGGTCTGTAAAACATGCTGAGAGAACAACTGTACGCTTCAAAAATATAAAAATAGCTTAATATGTAAGTTTAAAAACTTCTACGGCTACTCTATACAGCTGCAGAGTAGGAACTTTGTATGGTTAAAAGTAAACAGTTTTTCAGTTAAAAAAAACAATAAAATAATTTGACCCTATTCTAATACAACAATAACTTTTTCGGGGTAGCCAGCTGTAAAGCCTAAATTAATTTTGCACAAGATTAATTCATGAACCACCGAAATAAATACAGACAAGAAATGAACAATAATTACTTGGATAATAGAAAAAGAAACTCAGTTTCTGTTTGGGAAACAGGAAGAACTCGAGTTGGTCTGGCAGGTTTTGCACTTTGCTTATTTGCAGGTCATACAATAAATGCTCAAATGGTAAATACGGGCGATGTAAAAATAGAGCCCAACACTATAGTTGGGGTTTACATGGATTATGAAAACACTCCATCGGGTAATTTTATAAACGATGGTAATCTTTACATTTTTCAAAACTGGAAAAATGACGGTACAGTAACCTATACAGACACCCAAAACGGATCTACCTATTTTATAGGAACAGAAGACCAGTTTTTGGAGGGAGCACAGGTTTCCAACCTAAAAAATGCCATTTTTAGAAATACCTCTTCTTTAGTGCCATTTCATTTATCAGGTAAGATAGCCGTAGGAGGTAATTCAGAATTTGATAAGGGAGTTATCCAAGCAGGAGAATACGGCGGAAAAGTAATTTTTAGAGAAAATGCCGCACACACCAAAACAAGCGACCTGAGTTTTGTTGACGGTCAGGTAGAAAAAGACGGTGTTGCAACTTTTGAATTTCCGGTAGGAGCAGGAAATTATTTCAGGCCTTCTTACCACGCAGCAGGAACAAAAAACGGCGGTATTTATACCACGCAATATTTTAATAAAAACTCAAATACACTCTACTCTCACAATAAAAAAGTAGAAGAAATTCTAAATATTAACAATAATGAATATTGGGAAGTAACGCAGGATCAGGGTGCAGATAAAATTGTCTTAAGCTTAACAATGGACAGCCGCACCACGCCAGCAGAATTCTTTAACCCTGGTAATGATTATGATGTGGTTATTACACGCTGGGATGCCGCTTCCAATAAATGGGTAAACGAAAAAGGAGCAATAAGTGATCCTTTGGCTGGAAAACCTTACGAAAAGCTAATAACCGCACAAGTAAGCGGCTACGGGATTTTTACCATGGCTTTAGTTAAAAAAGCACAGCCAGAACCGGATGATGTTGTAATATACAATGCAATTTCACCAAATGATGACGGTCTAAATGACAGCTTTATGATTAAAGGAATTGATAGATTCCCAGACAATCAAGTTGAGATATTTAATAGATGGGGAGTTAAAGTTTATGATGCTCAGTCTTATAATGAAAGTGACAACATGTTCAGAGGATATTCTGATGGACGTGCTACAATTAAGAGAGGTGATAAACTTCCAACAGGAACGTATTTCTATATTCTGAAATACAATACTGGTAAAAAAGTAGTAGAGAGAACGGGTTATTTGTATATCAATAATCAATAATTAAAAGGAATTAGAACTAATGAAAAAGATTTCATATTTATTAATCTTATTACTGGCAGGGATTTTTGAAATCTCGGCACAACAGCAGTCACAGTATACGCAATATATGTACAATACGATGACTATAAACCCAGCATACACGGGAACCCGCGGGATACCAAGTATATTTGGGATGTACAGAACACAATGGGTAGGGCTGGACGGAGCTCCAAAAACAGCCAATTTTTCTATAGAATCGCCAATTACTGAAAACGGGCAAGGTTTAGGTCTGTCAGTTGTAAGTGATAAAATTGGGCCTTCGCAAGAAACGACTGTAACAGCAAATTATGCCTACCCAATTCAGCTTTCAGCAGATACATTTTTGTCGCTAGGGATCAGTGCATCAGGAAATTTTATGCAGGTCGATTATAATAAACTAAATGTACTAAATCCTGAAGATCCGTTTATGACTGGTGTCATGACAAAAAACTCTCCAAATTTTGGAGCAGGAGTTTATTTTCATTCTTCAAAATGGTATGCAGGTTTATCTGTGCCAATGATTTTGGAAACTAAGTTTTATGATGATGTTAAAGTTTCTGTCGCTTCTCAAAAAATGCACTTTTATGCAATGGGGGGCTATGTATTTGATCTTAATGATAACTTAAAGTTTAAACCGGCAGCTATGGTAAAAATGGTTAGCGGTGCACCTTTGGCAGTAGATTTATCGGCAAACTTCCTGTTTAATGAGAAATTAACTCTAGGAGCCGCCTACAGATGGGATGCCGCTGTAAGTGCAATGGCAGGTTTTCAGGTTACACCAGGTTTAAACATTGGTTATGCTTATGATTACGATACGCAGAAAATCGGAAATTACAATTCAGGATCACATGAGATTTTCCTTCGATTCGATTTGTTCTCTTCAACTAAGTATAGACTGGTTACTCCAAGATTTTTCTAATAACCACAAACAAGGATAAAAAATGATATCTAGAAAGTTAAAAACAATATTCGTTTTACTTTGTATTTGTTTATTACAGATAGGAGGTATACATGCACAGGATAAAAAAACAGAAAAAGCAAACAAAAAATATAATGAATTTGCTTTTGTGGAGGCAGGAAAGTTATACAAAAACCTCGCAGATAATGGAAATACTTCATTGGAAGTTTTAACTAAGTTGGGTAATTGCTATTACTTTAACGGCCAGTATCCTGAAGCAGAAGAAGCTTATGCTAAAGTTTTCAAATCAGGACAGTCTGCAGATCCAGAATTTTATTTCAGATATGCGCAAGCCCTAAACAATGTAAAAAAATATAGCGAAGCCAATACTGTAATTAAAAAATATTATACCATTACAGGTAAGAAAGACTTAAGCGATGACTGGAAAGAACAAAAGCTATTGGCTGATATTCAAAAACAGTCAGGACGTTATAATTTTAAAGCAGTCAATCTTAATACGCCTGTTTCAGATTATGGGACTGCATTTTACGACAAAGACAAAGTAATCTATGCTTCTGCTAAAGATACTGGAGTGATCATTAAAAGAAAACACAGCTGGAATGAAAAATCGTTCATGAAAATGTACGAAGCTAAAATTACGACAGATGGAGGTTTAGAAGATCCTGTGCTTTTAAAAGGTGATGTAAATACAAAATACCATCAGAGTAGTGCGGCAGTAACAAAAGATGGTAAATACATGTATTTTACCAGAAATAATATTAAAGACGGAAAATTAGGTGCGGATAAAAATGGTACGAATTATTTAAAAATTTATGTCGCAGAAAATGTCAAAGGAGAATGGAAAAACGTAAAAGAATTGCCTTATCCTATAAACAGCGACGGGTTTTCATCGGCGCATCCGGCACTTAGTCCAGACGAATCACAACTTTATTTTGCTTCAGATCGCAATAATAGTTTTGGAAATTCAGATCTATATGTGGTAAGTGTCAAAAAAGGTGTTCTGGTAGGTAATGACGTTACTAAATTGAGTGATGAGATTAATACTCCGGGCCGTGAAACGTACCCTTATGTAGACGGTAGAGGTATTTTGTACTTTGCATCAGACGGACATCCAGGTCTTGGAGGACTTGATGTGTTTGCTGCCATGAAAGATAACGACGGAAAATATCATGTTGTAAATTTGGGTGATGGTGTCAACACAGCTTCAGATGATTTTGCTTATGCAATAAATGCAGAAAGCAAAAAAGGCTATTTTTCATCTAACAGAAGCGGAAATGATGATATTTATAGCTTTACAGAAACAAGACCAGTAGCTTTTGATTTTGATATCAGATCTATGATTTTTGGAACGATTACAGAAAATGGCAAACCTGTTTCAAACTTCAAAGTGCAATTGTTTAATCCAAACAATGAAAGCATAGGTACGACAGAAACAGATAATGATGGTAAGTATAAATTATATTTAGATCCTTATCAAAATGATAAAGCTGTTTATACAAAGGCGTCTTATGCAGACAAAACCGTTGATGTAGACCAATTGAAACCTCTTGAGAAAAAAGAAATCAGTTTTGATGTAACAAGAGAAATGGAAGTAGTGGTTGACGGAGAAAAAGTTAAAATTAAAAATGGTGACGATTTAACAGATAAGTTAAAACTAAGTCCTATCTATTTTGACTTAAATGGTTACAATATTAGGCAATCTTCTAAGAAAGAGCTTGATAAAGTTGTTGTTCTCATGAAAGACCGTCCAAACATTACTATCAAAGTAAACTCATATACAGATAGTAGAGGAAGAGATGAGTTTAATATGAAACTTTCTCAAAACAGGGCAAAATCTACAGTAGATTATATAGTAAAAGCAGGTATTGCCAAAGAAAGAATTACCGGAGAAGGATTTGGTGAAACACATTTATTAAATCAATGTTCTAATGGAGTGATATGCTCTGAAAAGGAACATGAATTGAATAGACGTTCAGAGTTTATAATCAGTTTTGATAAATAGAAGTTCTTTTTTCTTTAAGAAGCTGTTGCGCAATAGATGTATATTGCCAGCAGCTTTTTTTACAGAAAATTTTAAATATCGGGCTCTTACTTTAAGAATAATATAGAATACAAACAAAAAAAGTGACTTTAAGTCACTTTTTTTATTGCATTTTTTTTGATAAAGTCATCAGTAGGTTTTCTTTTTAAAACCTCAAAATATTTTGTGCAGAAGTAGCTGAGTTTGGTATAATTCAGTTCATACATTACAGCGGTCAAAGTAGTGTATTCTCCGCTTTTTAAGAGTTTTTGAGCAAGTTTTATTTTTTCATCTATGAAAAAATTTTTAGGAGTATCGTTAAAATGTTTTTTGAATAAGCTTTTGTATTTAGATTCAGACATACCAGCCATTCCAGATAAAAAGGTTAAAGAAGGAAACGGGCCGTATAGATTATTGGCCAGATAATTTTTTGTTTTTTCTAGTGCTTGACCTTCTACATCTGTAAGTTTAAGGTTTTTATTTTTAGGCTCATAGAATTTATTGAAAAAATTGCCTAATATCTTTAATGAAATTCCTTTTAAAAACGAATCAAAAGATAGATCGTAAACCGATTTTGTTTTTATGGATTGAATCAATAAAATACTGTTACTGTCAATATTTCCATAATGGTAAAACGCTTTTTTGTTTGATTTGCTTTTTGCAAAATAATTTTCACTGGTACTAAATTTCAGGATGAAATCATGAAGAAGTTTTTTATCGATTAACAATCTTAAAGCAATGGTTCTTTCATTTACTGCGGGTTTAAAAGCGCTCTCTATTTGATTGTCTAAAATGGCCAAATCCAATTGGTTAAAAGAGCCTATTTCATAATCTACATTGTTAATTTTAATGAGATTAACATGCTCGCTTAAATCAAAGTGAAAAATGAATAACTCATTATCAGATTTTTGACGAATAATTTTCAATGGTTCCTTTGCAACTAAGTCTGCATAAACAACAGAAATACCTTCCATAATTTGAGAGAAATAGAAAAAACCATCTCCTACATGACTCGGTATTACAATTAGTTTGTTGTCTATTATTTTGGTATTTAACTGTTCTGCTACATTTAGTTGCCACTCTGGCGTTAAACTATAATAATGCGTAAGTTTTCTCATAGGCTTAAAGTATTTATTATAGATTTGTTACAATTGCTTATAGAATGCTTTTGGCGATAGCCCAAAATGTTCTTTAAATTTTGATGCGAAATAAGAATTATTTGTAAAATGCAGCTGATCTGAAACTTGAGAAACAGTAAGTTGTTTTTGTTCTAGAAGCTCTTTGGCAAGTTGCAGTTTGTTTTCCATAAAGAAAACATTGGCAGTATCGCCTGTTATTTTTTTAAATAGATTTTTAAATTTAGATTCAGACATATTAGCCATATTAGCCATAAAATGAATACTTGGAAAATGTTCTCCTAAATGCTCAATCAAATACATCTGAATGCTAATTATCTTTGCAAGATCACTTTCATTTACGGTTTGTATGATAATTCTTTTTGTAGCAATTTTTTTGAGATAGTTCGAAATGAGTAGATGAACTGTGCCTCTCAAATTCAAATCAAAAACAGCTCCACCAACTTCTAGTTTTTTTAAATCGCTTAGTACATGGAAACTTTCATTGCTCATCCTGTCAAAACGAACAATGGTGTTTACTTTTGAATCTATGAAAGTATCGATATTCTCAATAATAATATTGTTTCGTTTAAGAAAAGCTTTAATCATGCTTTTTTTGATAAAAATGCAAAGCGCAAAAGTTTTGCTTCCTTTTACAACTTCATATCTTGATTCTAAAGCTCCGTCTATTACAGATAAATTGTATTGCCATCGTCCCACATTGTACATAAAATGCCCGCTTCTAACTGTTGCTTCTCCTTCAGTAAGATTATAATAAAAACCAACAAAATCCTGATTGAGATTTTTTTGTATAAGATGGAAATTTCGATGGTATTCTACATTGAGATAATAAGCGATAATGCCATCACCGCAATCTAAAAAATACCTGGTTCCAGTTTGGAAATCTTCCTCTGTAGTGATAAAATTTCCTTCAATTTTTCCTCCAATTTGGGTTGCGTAATGCTCTACCCATTCTAAATCTGCACTATAACGATGCTCAATTATTTTCATGGAAATGTGGATTTTGTATTATAAAGTTAAGTTATTTTTGCTTAACTGATAATATTTTTATTTGTAAGTTATTGATTTTTAGTTTTGTGTAGGTTTTTTTGTGCTCTAGAATGGGGTAGGGAATAGTAAGTGCCGAACTTTCAACGGCTATAACGCAGGTTTAAGATGTGATATTTCCTTGGAAACGATACAAGGTCTGAGAAAACATATAGCTTCATTTTTTTTAAAAGACTGCTTGGATAAGCTTTTTTAAGAGTAGGAAGAGATTTCATTTATTAAATTTTGATTTATTTTAATACTTTTTTGTCTTTTACAGGCAAATTATGTGCCTTGATTTTTATTATATTGTAAATCAATTTATTATATTGAGGGTTACTTTTTTTGGTCAAAATTAGGTAGGTAATTTATGGTCGGGTGGGGAGAAAACGCTCTTTTTTTTAAAGAATTTTCTGATTTAGCGTCTTGCGGTCAATTTGTAGAATCTGGGAAGCTTTGGTTTTGTTATTGTTTACAGATGATAAAACTTTTAAGATTTGTTCTTTTTCATATTCTTTAAGTGATTTAAAAATATCTTGCGAAGTAGGAATATGATATTTTAGATGATCTGGAACGTGGCTTAATTCAACACAATCATCGCTCATAATAACCATTCTGTGAATAAGATTTTCTAGTTCCCGAATATTTCCTGGCCAATCGTAACGAAATAAAACTTCGGTTACTTTTTCGTTAATTTTTAAGTTTGATTTATTATATTCTTTGCAATATTTTTCAATAAAAGTTTTTATTAATAATGGCAAGTCTTCTTTGCGATTTCTCAATGGTGTCGTTTTTATATTGACAACATTAATTCGATAATACAGATCTTCCCTAAAAGTTCCTTTGGATACCATTTCTTCCAGATTGCTATTGGTGGCACAAATTATTCTAATGTCAATTTTTTCTGGTCTTGTTGATCCAACCCTTACGATTTCTTTTTCCTGTAATACTCTGAGTAGTCTTGTTTGAACTAGTAATGGAGCATTGCCAATTTCGTCCAGAAATATTGTACCGCCATCTGCAGCTTGAAATAATCCAGTTCGGGTTTCTGAGGCTCCAGTAAATGCCCCTTTTACATGGCCAAATAATTCTGACTCCATTAAATTTTCTGGAATTCCACCACAGTTTACCGTTATCATAGGTTTACCGCAGAACTTTCCTGTAAAGTGAATGGCTTTGGCAATAAGCTCTTTTCCTGTACCGCTTTCTCCTTCAATCAGTACATTCACTTTAGTATCTTTTACTCGTTTAATTATTTCTATCATTTCTTTAAATTGGCAGGAATGGCCAATTATTTCTCCATATTCGCTTTCGTTTTGAGAACTTTCAAAATTATAGGACAACATTAAACTTGTGTTTACCAAAGAATCTGTAATTGCTTTGTGTAATTCATCGCTTGTAAATGGTTTTGTTAAGTAATCTAAAGCTCCAGACTTCATTGCTTTTACAACATTATGTATAGAAGGAATACCTGAAATGACTAATTTGGGTAATGATGGATAATGTTCTTCGGCATATTTTAACAACTCCAAACCATTTATGTCTGGCATATTTATGTCGCTTATTAATAAATGGATAGTGGATTGTTTTAAGACTTCGATGGCTTCAGTTACAGAAGAGGCTTTGTAGGTTCGATAATTAAAAGACTTTAATTGCCTCTGCACTAAATCTAACATATCGTTATTGTCATCTACAACCAGTATGTTTTCTTTTTTAAAGTTCATTTTTACCTATTTTAGAGGGATTTTAATTATAAAAATTGTCCCATTTGGAAAATTGTCTTGCAGCATAATTTTACCATCATGATTTTTAATAATGCCATAAACAACACTCAATCCTAAACCGCATCCATAATTTACAGGTTTAGTCGAAAAGAAAGGATCAAATATTTTTTCTTTGATGTTTTCTGGAATGCCAGTTCCTTGATCCTCTATTTTTAAAAATAAATTATATTCATCATTATCAATAATTATTTTGATTGTGCTTTTTTCAGGAGAAGCATAGATGGCATTTATAATTAAATTAAACAAAACTTGAGTAATTTGCACTGAGTCAAATTTTGCAGTAATATTTTCATTTTTAAAAACAAGTTCATTCTTAATTTCTTTCTTTTGAAAGTTTGATTTTAAAAAGGATAATGCAAAGAGTATAACAGGTTTTATTTTCTGTACCTCCAATTTTTGTGGCATTTCACAAGAAAAAAACATCAATCTTTTTACAATTTCTCTTGAATAAATAACAGAGTTAATTACAATTGAAATATCAGAATCAATATCTGGATCAGTATTATGGTCTTTAATAAGTTCCGCAAAACCTAGAATATTACCCAATGGCGTATTTAGTTCATGTGCAATTCCAGCTGTCATTTCGCCCAAAAGAGTAAGACGTTCCATGCGTTCAAGTGTTCTTCGTAGAGCAGCTTTTTTTTCTAACGTCTGATATTTTTCTATATAATTGCCTATTTCTATAGCAATGGTGTCTAGAAGTTTTTGCTCATCTTCGTAAAAATCTTCTTGGAAATATTTCTTTGATGGATAATTTACTTTAATGTAACCACAATTATTATCAGTAATTTTTATTGAGCTAAGTTGAAAAATACTTGGTTCGTTTTGTTCAGAAGTGAATAAATGATAATCAAGTACATGAATTTCAACAATTGCATCTTCATTGTAACGCCAAGCATTTTTTGTACAAACTATAATTTCGTAAAGTGTCTGTATATGAATAGAATTCGATTTAGAAATAATCTTTGAAATTTCATATAGACAAGTAAGTTCTTTGATTTTTTCTTTCAGATTTTCCTCTGTTAATTTCAGATTCATTATAAGAAAATATTTATGGTTTTTTTGTTAAGCGGCTCAAAAGTAAATAAATATCTTTGACATAAATGTAAAAGAAAGTTAAAACTTAACTATTTGAAAATAAAATAAATAGGTGTTTAATTAACGTCGTATTGTGATGTTTTTTTGTCTTTTTAGGGTAGTTTTTAAAGATATATTTCTATAATAAAAAACGAACTTATTTGTAACTGTTTTTTTGCAAGCCTATTGTGAGGAATTTTTATTGAAATAATGATTAGCAGAATAGAAATTTGGTCTTATTCTGATATTTTAAAAACTTCTAAGTCCGAATAACATTTTCTTATTGACATACTTTTGTAAAGAATAGCAGATTTAAATAGAATAAAAATATGACAGCATCTAATTTTTCTTTAGAGTTACAGTTAAATATTTCTGAAATTAGAAAACTTAACAAAATGTACTTTGAACATTTGTTTAAGGAGTGGTTTGTATATGTTTTGTTTATAGTTGCGCTGGTTTTGGCAGCTTTTGAGTTTGTAAGAGAAGCTGATTTTTTCCAATGGCTGATAAGTTGCCTGCTTACCTTTGTTTTTTTAGTAGTTATTCAATTCTTTTTTGCCGATACTATATCCAGAGCAATTTTCTGCTTAGCAAAAAGATTTGTAAAGTACAAACAATTTTATAACAGATATAAACTCACTTTTAGTTATTCTGATATTTGCGTTAAATCTCCTTTGGGAGAATTAAAACATAAATGGACAAAGATTGAAAAAGTTATTTCTACTAAAAATTTCTTGTTCCTTTATGTGCAAGAAAAAAATGCCTATATAATTTCTATTTCAAAGAAAGATCATAATCGTCAAGAAATCGAAGAATTGCTTTCGTTTGTTGAAAATCATGTTATGCACATAATAAAGGTCTGATGTATTTTTACGAATGATCTAAAAATACCTTATAATGATTGTTTTATGACTTATTGGAGCTATTTTATAATTAAAGCAGGTCTAATTTTGCTCTATATTTAGTTATTAACCCTTGAACTATCAAGGTAAATTATAGTCATAAAGAAAAGAAATAATGCAAAAGGAGCGAGTTTTAGTACATGATGATAATGGTATTTTTCTGAAAATGTTTAAGAGAAAATTTAAAGATGAATTTGAGTTTTTAGAAAAATCCTTTGCAGATAGAAATGAAGAGTTGATAAATCAATGCGATCGTATAATTTATGTAGTCTACAACAGAGAAGAATTACTTCGTTTTTTGCAAGAAGATAAAAGAACAAATACTTTGGTTTGTTTATTTAACAAACAGCTTTATAGAAGTTTATCTTTTATAGATGCTATCCATAATTTGATTTTGTTTGATGAATCAAAAACCAGTCGTGAAATTTTTAAAGAAGTAAAGCTCTTTTTAAAAAAGAATTTAGATTTTAGAAATGAAAAAAAAACAGTTTCTCAATCAAATCTTTCGCAAACAAAGTTTAATGAATATTATAAAGCAATGTATTTTTTAATGTAGTTTACTTTATTTTTTATATTTTTTCGTTCATATTATTGACTAATAATATGTTTTAAAATGCAGGATGGTTATTGTTCATTGTCCTGCTTTTTTTTGCTCATTTTGTTTTTAAAAGTATTATTTTGGTTTTTAAGTGTTGTAATAACAATTAAAAGCATTACATTGTTCTTAAAAATATAAAAAACAGAAAGAATGAAAAAAAGAGCCATATTCTATCTTCCCATAGCTTTTATTATTGCATCTTTAAGTGGTTGTAAAGTTTCTCAGACCGCTTCAAAAAATACAATTGTATTAAAAAATAGTACTTCGTTAGTTTTATCTCAAAAAGCAATTTCTATAAAAAAGGAAAATCTTGGTAATAATAAAGGAAATTTTCCCATTTTACTTTTCAAAACAGACACAATTCCCGCGCAGATAAACGATCTTAATGGAGATGGAAAATGGGATGAACTTTTCTTTACAGCTGATTTTTCTTCAAATGAAGAAAAAATTATTCAGTTAAAATGGTCTGATACAGATCCTAAGTTTACTATAAAAACGAGCGTTCGTTTTGGAAAAAGAGAAGGCAAAAATCTTCCTGTTCATCCAGATACACAAGAAGTTTTGTTGGCAGATCAAGTTCATAAAAAATTGGGATATCAAAAATACCAGACAGACGGCCCAACTTGGGAAAACGATAAGGTTGGTTTTAGACATTATTTGGATGGAAGAAACTCTAAAGATGTTTTCGGTAAAAAACTCCCAGGAATAACTCCTGAAAATGTTGGGATAAATAGCAAAGGTGCAGTTGAAGATAATTACCATGTTATGTACGATTGGGGGAGGGATATTTTTCCTGTTGGAAATTCTGTCGGTTTAGGCGGTTACGCATTGTTAATTGATAACAAAATAAATAGACTAGGAATTTTAGGAAATGACACTATAAATAATGTTGAAAAGACGACTTTTAAAATTGTTACAGAAGGACCTGTAAATTCAGTTTTGAGTTATCACTATCAAAACTGGAATGCCTCTGGAAATCTTTATCAAGTACAGGAAACCACTTCTATCTGGCCAAGTATGTATGGTTACAAAAACACTGTTTCTATAAATGGCATAAAAGGAAAAGAAACCTTTCTGGCTGCAATTTCTAATTTGAACAATAAAAATCCGCTTCAGGTTATTGAAGCTGGAGATTGGGTATGTTTAATTCAGCACGATTATCTAACGTATGAGCGCCAGTGGATTTTAGGAACAGCTATTTTAGTTCCCGCAAGCATTTATCAAGGTTACATCGAAGCTCCAAAAACGGGGCAGCTCACAGATTCATATTTAGCAAAATTAAAAGTTGAAAACAATAAAGAAATCAGTTATTATGCAATTGCAGCTTGGGAACTCAGCGCAGATAAAGGCTTTAATGATTCTGCTTTTTTTACCAATTATGTAACAAATTTAGCCAAACAGCTTTCTGTAAAAGTAAAAGTTGAAATAAAGTAATTTTTCCAGTTTTGGTCAATGCTTATGAAAAATGTCTCTCTCAATGAGATTCTCATTGAGTAAAATTTCCCTTTTTTGAGTAATTTCTCCACTTAGTAATTCTCCACTAGAAGTGTTTCTAGAGATATTTTAGAAAAAAATAGTACTTTTTAAAATACTTTATTGAAAGCTCCAAAAAGTGGTTTTGAAATTATGTTTATTGATAAGATTCTGAATGTTAGTGTTTTGTGTTTGTTGAAGTTTTTAAAAAATCAGAAGTCAAATTATTGTAAAGAAAATGAATGAAAAACTGCATTAAATTTAACAGCAAAATTGTTGTAACTATCACACAAACTTTTATTTTTGTGGCTTAATTTAACAATATATAAGCATGAAAGATTTATTAGTAAAAATCAACGCCGAAATTGAAACATTCAAAGCTGAAGCTGAATCTTTGACTGAAAAAGGAATTAAAGCTGCTGGACCAAGAGCACGTAAATCGACTTTGGAAATTGAAAAACTTTTAAAAGAGTTTAGAAAAGTTTCTATCGAAGAATCAAAAAAATAATACAACTAAAACCTCGTTCAAAAGACGAGGTTTTTTTATAGAATAAATTATCAGCAAAAAGGGTAGACTTTTAGACAAAGAGAATAAACCTTTGTCCCTCAGAACCTCTGTGCCTTTGCGCCTTCTAAATAGAATTTCTATCAATAAAATTAAACGGAACTTTTACTTGACCTCTTTCTTTATTTAAAATCATACGAGCAGCTGTTTCTCCCATAACATTAAAATCGGTAGACATTACAGTAATTCCCAATAATTCTTTTAGTGGAGTATCATTATAAGATATAACACCAATTTCTTTTCCTAAAACAAATTCTTCATCGCGAATTTGCTTCATTAAATTTACCAGATCAGATTCTTCAATTGTGATAAATAAATCTCCCTTTTTAAGGATCATATCATCATAAACCTCACTCAAAATTTCAAAATTAATTTCGTGTTCTACGCAGAATTTTCTAAATCCGTGCAAAATTCGTCGCGGATAAGGGTAAACTGCTTTATCTGGATAAACCAGAATTAAACGTTTGTATTTTGTGATTTTAGAGAGACCTTCTTTCAGCGCATTATAAATATCATTTTCAAAATCCTGATAAATCTTAATGACATCATCGCCGGTTCCTAATTTGATATTATCTAAAACAACCAGTTTTTCTTGTGGGATCTTTTTAATGGCACTTACAACATCATCAGTAAAACTTAAATGCCTTAATTCGTCTGTTTTAAAGTGTGTTGTAATGACATAATAATCATAAGCGCCCTCAAATTTATCTAAGATGTTCAAGAATAAAGTTTCATCGCAGTGGTATATTTGCAGATCAACATGCGCATTTGCTCCTAATGTATCAATAAAAGAGCTGTATGTTTTCATTTTATACGAACTCAATTTATTAGTCAGAAATAAAACATTGACTTTAGATTCTAATTTTGTTCGAGTAATATAGTAGCCTTTTCCTCTAATTGACGAAATGATTTTTCTTTCTTTTAAAATATTGTAAGCTTTCTCAACAGTATCACGAGACATGTAAAATTCTTCGCTGAAACTATTTATAGAAGGAATTTTTTGATTGATTTTTAAATTTCCATTGGCAATGTTCTGAAGGATAGAGTCTACAATCTGTTTGTATTTCGGAACTCGAGAATCTTCGTCTATTTTAATAAATTTAATCATGTTCATTTGGAGGAAATCTGTCTTGCATTTCAACAAGACTCTTTTTAATTCTAAATAATTTAAAAAAATCTCTTCTTAAAAAAGGAATCCGTTAAGCAGAATCATTTCATAATGAAAAAGAGAAATCGATAAGGCTTGTAATCTTTTTTTTATGATTTCTGAATTTTGACCCAAATGCAGAATCAATAATTACGAAATCGATTGCTAAAATAGCCATTTTAAATTTATTTACCCAATAATTGCAGATCGTTATTTCTAATAATCTCTAGTTTTAACAAAAAATATGAAATCTGTAAAGGATAGTACAGGACAGTTTTCTTTTTGACATTCTCTTATTTTACAAAACCAAATTACTAACAAACCTAACCTAAACCAAAAACAATAATATGGAATCATTATTAGGAATCATTTTTCACTCTATCGGAGGATTTTCTTCAGGTAGTTTTTATATGCCTTTCAAAAAAGTGAAAGACTGGGCTTGGGAAAGCTATTGGCTTGTGGGAGGATTTTTCTCTTGGCTGATTGTTCCGCCAGTTGCTGCTTACTTAACGATTCCAAATTTTACTGAAATTATTGCAGCAGCTTCTCCGTCAATAAAAACGTTCACTTTTACAATGGGGTTAATTTGGGGAATTGGTGGTTTAACTTATGGTTTAGGCGTTCGCTATTTAGGAATGTCCTTAGGAAATTCAATCACTTTAGGTTTCTGCTCTGCATTTGGTGCTTTAGTTCCAGCAATTTATTATGATTTTGTTCCAACAGAAGGGAAAATTTCATTTTCTCACATGCTTACTAATACTGGCGGTCAGATTGTTTTATTGGGAGTTGTGGTTTATCTTATCGGAATAGCCATTTCTGGAAAAGCAGGAATGCTAAAAGAAAAAGATTTTGCAACTGGTCATGAAGATAAAGACAAAGACTTCAATCTAGTAAAAGGTTTAATTGTAGCCGTGATTTCTGGAATCTTAAGTTCATTCTTTAATTACGGAATTGAAGCTGGAAAATCTATGGCAGAACAAGCTGTTGTAAATGGAGCTAATCCGTTATTTCAAAATAATGTGACTTATGTTGTACTGCTTTGGGGAGGATTAACAACCAATTTTATCTGGTGCCTTTACTTGAATTTTAAAAATAAATCAATTAAAAACTATACTGATAAATCTACTCCAATAACCAAAAACGTTCTGTTTTCTGCTCTTGCCGGAACCATGTGGTTTTTACAGTTTTTCTTTTACGGAATGGGAGAAAGCAAACTTGGAAATGGTGCCAGTTCATGGATTCTGCACATGGCAACCATCATTTTAACAGCAAATTTTTGGGGATTTTATTTGAAAGAATGGAAAGGAGTTTCTAAGAAAACAATGAGAACTTTTTTTTGGGGAATTGGGCTTATTATGCTTGCAATCGTTTTGGTAGGAATTGGTAACTCATTATAAATACAAGAAATAATTTTAAACACTATATGTCGAATACAAACACAATTAATAATATGAATTTTAAGCATGTAAGCTACCTTTGGGATGAAGCTAAGGCAGCAGAACTAGCAGGTGATGAAGTAGCGCTTTTTATTTATCGTTCTAACTTGTTAGGAGCTGATTTAAGATTGACCAATTACGGAGGCGGAAACACTTCTGTGAAAATTACAGACAAAGATCCTCTTACTGGAGAATCTTCTGAAGTAATGTGGATTAAAGGTTCTGGCGGTGATATTGGAACGTTGACAAAATCAGGTTGTGCAGCTTTGTATTTGGACAGACTTCGTAATCTTGAAAACGTTTACAGAGGTATTGAGTTTGAAGATGAAATGGTAGAATTATTCAACCACTGTATTTTCGATTTAGCGTCAAAAGCGCCTTCTATCGATACGCCTTTACATGGTTTTCTTCCATTCAAACATATCGATCACTTACATCCAGACGCGGCAATTGCTATTGCGGCCGCAAAAGATGGAAAGAAAATCACAGAAGAATTATTCAACGGAGAAATCGGTTGGGTAGGCTGGCAGCGTCCAGGATTTGATCTTGGTCTTCAGTTGAGAGCTTGTTTAGAAGAAGCAGCAAAAAACGGTAAAAAACTACGCGGAATCATGTTAGGTTCTCATGGTTTGTTTACTTGGGGAGATACTGCGTTTGATAGTTATATCAATACGCTGGAAGTAATCGAGAAATGTGCTTCTTACTTAGAAGATAATTACGGAAAAAAACGTCCAGTTTTTGGAGGAAAGAAAATCGACAGCCTTCCAGAAGCAGATCGTAAATTGAAAGCAGCAAAAGTAGCTCCAATCTTAAGAGGTTTCTGTTCGTCAGAGCGTCAAATGATTGGTCATTATACAGACGATGCAAGAGTTTTAGAATTCATTAATTCTAATGATTTAGTAAAATTAGCTCCATTGGGAACTTCTTGTCCAGATCACTTCTTGAGAACTAAAATCAGTCCATTGGTTTTAGAATTAGATCCAAACGAAGATTTGTCAGATGTTGCGGCAGTTAAAGCAAAATTAACTCCTGCTTTTGAAGCATACCGTGCAATGTACAAAGACTATTACAATGCATGTAAAAAATCAAATTCACCAGCAATGCGTGATCCAAACCCAGTGGTAATCTTATATCCAGGAGTTGGTATGTTCACTTTTGCTAAAGATAAAACAATGGCTCGTTTAGCATCTGAATATTATATTAATGCTGTAAACGTAATGAAAGGTGCTGAAGCAGTTTCAGAATATACTTCATTGCCACACCAAGAAGCTTTTGATATTGAATATTGGTTGTTAGAAGAAGCAAAATTACAGCGTATGCCAAAACCAAAAGCATTATCTGGAAGAGTGGCTTTGATTACTGGTTCTGCGGGTGGAATTGGAAAAGCAATCGCTAAGAAATTTGCTCAAGAAGGTGCTTGTGTTGTAATTAACGATATCAACGAAGAGCGTTTGCAAAGTGCATCTGCAGAGTTTGTTAAAGCATTTGGAAAAGATGCAGTTTCTAGCACTTTATTGAATGTAACTGACGAAGCAAGCACAGAAAAAGCATTAGACGAAGCGTGTTTAGCTTTTGGAGGTGTTGACATTGTGGTAAATAATGCTGGAATCAGTATTTCAAAATCTATTGCAGAACATACTCTTGAAGAGTGGGATAGATTATACGATATCTTGGTTAAAGGACAATTTATTGTTTCTAAAGCAGGAATCGAAGTAATGCGTAAACAAGGTTTTGGAGGAGATATCGTAAATATCGTTTCTAAAAACGCTGTTGTGGCTGGTCCAAATAACCCTGGTTATGGTTCGGCAAAAGCGGCTCAAGCGCACTTAACACGTTTAATGGCTGCAGAACTTGGAGCGGATAAAATTCGTGTAAACACAGTAAATCCTGACGCTGTAATTTCGGACTCAAACATTTGGTCTGGAGGATGGGCAGAAGGTCGTGCAAAAGCATACGGAATTACAGTTGAAGAACTTCCGGCTTACTATGCAAAACGTACGTTATTAAATGAAATCATATTGCCAGATGATATTGCTAACGCTTGTTATGCTTTTGTTGGAGGTTTACTAGGTAAATCTACAGGAAACGCCTTAAACGTAGACGGTGGCGTAGGCATGGGCTTTTATAGATAAAGATTGTTTAGGTTTTTTATATAAGTTTGTTTAAGCAAAAGTGGTTTTTTGTGGTCTAGCGTTCGAATTCTTTCGAACGTTAGATTTTTTTAGCATATAACAATTCGCTTTTACAACGAAAACTTAACAAAAAAGTGAAGTACAACCAGAGTTTAGTTGCTATAAAATTTTTAAGTTGAAAAAATGTTAAACATATGGAAAATATAGAACGCGGATAAAACGGATTCGCTATCGCGAAGACGCGGAAAAAAAAACGGCTTTTTTGTTTCACGCAGATTTTGATAGATTCAAGCAGATCTAACAGATTTTAATTTTTAGATGATTAAAAAAAAGATTTGCGTTATCTGCTAAAATCCTTTTTAAATCTGCGTGAAACCAGAAAATAAAATCGGCATCAATCAGCGTCTTCGCGATAGCGAATCCGTAAAATCAGCGTCAAAAATTTCGGCATTATGTTGTTAAAAAAATATACTAGAAATATAAAAGTTATATCTTGTAAACTCTATTAAAATATCAATAACTATGTTAATCGGATCAAACCACATCGAATCTCATAACGAAGATTTATTAAAAAAACACCAAAATAAGTTAGTTTTTACAGCATCAGAAATAAATGAAACAGAAGCGATTATTCAGAAATTAATCGACTTTCAAATTGCAATTCCATCTTGGGCTTTAGGAACAGGAGGAACACGTTTCGGGCGTTTCGCTGGAGGAGGAGAACCTCGTTCATTAGAAGAAAAAATTGAAGATGTTGGTTTGCTTCATAAATTAAACAACGCTTCTGGAGCAATTTCACTTCATATTCCGTGGGATATCCCGACTGATTATAAAGCAATCAGAACACTTGCCAATCAGCATGGTTTGAAGTTTGATGCGATGAATTCAAATACATTCCAAGATCAAGCAAGCTCTGAGCACACTTACAAATACGGTTCTTTACAAAATGTAAACAAAGCGGTTCGCAAACAAGCAATTGCTCATAATATTGAAGTTATTAAACACGGAATCGAATTGGGTTCTGAGTCTTTAACTATTTGGTTAGCTGATGGTTCTAACTTTCCAGGACAGTTGAACTTCAGAAAAGCGTATCAAAATACTTTAGAAAGTTTAGAAGAAATTTATGATGCATTGCCTTCAGACTGGAAATTATTTTTAGAATACAAATGTGCTGAGCCTAACTTTTATTCTACGACTGTAGCAGATTGGGGGCAGTCTTATTCGTATGTTAAAAAGTTAGGTGACAAAGCACAGACTTTGGTTGATTTAGGTCACCACTTACCAAATGCTAATATCGAGCAGATTGTTTCTTTATTATTAATGGAAAACAAATTAGGAGGTTTCCACTTTAACGATTCAAAATACGGAGACGATGATTTGACTGCTGGTGCATTAAAACCATATCAATTATTCTTAATTTTTAATGAATTAGTAGAAGGAATGGATGCGAGAGGAATGAATCACGCTAAAGATTTAGGCTGGATGATTGACGCTTCGCACAATATCAAAGATCCGTTGGAAGATTTATTACAGTCAGTTGAAGCAATTATGATTGCTTATGCACAAGCGCTTTCTGTAGACAGAAAAGCATTAGAAAAAGCACAGGAAGAAAACGATGTGGTAAAAGCACAGGAAATTCTTCAGAATGCTTTCCGTACAGATGTTCGCGCTTTAGTTGCTGAAGCTCGTCTTCGTTCTGGTGCTGCATTAAATCCAGTAGCATTATATCGTTCGCTTCAAGTAAGACAAAATCTTATTGGAGAAAGAGGTTTAAAAACAATGGCAACGGGATTATAATTTGAGATATTAAGTTATTAGTTACTAGTTATTCGTTAGGAGTTTTAAGTACAGAATATTGAACTTTTTAGCATACCTAACGAATAACTCTTAACGAATAACCCATAACTCCTAACTTCTAATTAAAAAAATGAATGTAGTTGCGATTTTTGATATTGGTAAAACAAACAAAAAGGTTTTTTTATTTAACGAAAATTATAAAATTGTCTGGGAAAAATCGGTAAATCTGGATGAAACAACAGACGAAGATGGTTTTCCTTGCGAAGATATCGAAGTGCTGAAAAATTGGATTTTAGATCGATTATCTGAAATAAAAAAGCTGACTGACTATGTTTTAAAAGCCATCAATTTCAGCACTTACGGAGCCAGTTTTGTTTATATAGACGAAAACGGAAAAGTTTTAACTCCCCTGTATAATTATCTGAAAGATTATCCAGAGGAATTAAAATCTGACTTTTATAAAAAATACAAAGGAGAAGAAAAGTTTGCTGTAAAAACAGCTTCTCCGGTTTTAGGCAGTCTGAATTCGGGAATGCAGATTTACCGATTAAAAGAAGAAAGGCCTGAATTATTTGAGAAAGTAAAATACTGTCTGCATCTACCACAGTTTTTGAGTTTTCTTTTGACTAATGAAGCTTACGCTGATATTACAAGTATTGGCTGTCATACCAATTTGTGGAATTTCAAAAAAATGAAATATCATAAATGGTTGAAAAATGAGGGAATTGCATCTAAATTACCTCCAATTTATTACGGCAAAGACGTTATAAAAACAAAAGAAGGATTATCTATCGGAACAGGTCTTCACGACAGTTCTTCCGCAATAATTCCGTATACTATAAACTTTACAGAGCCTTTCGTTTTATTATCAACGGGAACTTGGAGCATTTCTCTAAATCCTTTCAATAACAAACCGTTGACTTTTGAAGAGTCACAGCACGATTGTTTGTGTTATATGCAATACACAAACAAGTCAGTTAAAGCGGCGCGTTTGTTTGCCGGAAACGAGCATGAAGTGCAAACCAAAAGATTGGCAGAGCACTTTAAAGTACCGGTTGATACTTATAAAGAAGTTTATTTTGATAAAAAAATCACAGCGAATTTGCGTTCGCTTAATTATCAGATCTTCTATCCAAAGAAATATGATTTTGATATTTTGAATGTATGCCCATTTCAAAAAAGAGATTTATCACAGTTTAAAGATTATGAAACAGCGTATCATCAATTAATGCTGGATTTGGTAGAACAACAGGTTTTTTCGACCAATTTGGTCATTCATAACAGTCCGGTAAAAAAGATTTTTGTGGATGGCGGATTCAGCAAGAATTCTATTTATATGAATTTATTGGCAGAAGCTTTTCCTGATGTAGAAGTTTACGCAGCTTCTATGGCACAGGCAAGTGCATTGGGTGCAGCATTGGCTATTCATGAAAACTGGAATCCAAAACCAATTCAGAACGATTTAATTGACTTGAAATTCTATAAACATTAGGTAAAAACGGTCTGTATGTTGTAAATTTGCTGAGAAACGTATTTTTTACATTTTTACCCTACACGCCAAATGAACAACACACTAAATACTACAATATGAAAATTGGACTTTTTATACCTTGTTATGTCGACCAATTTTACCCAAAAGTAGGAATAGCAACCTACGAATTACTTCAAAAATTAGGTTGTGACGTCGAGTTTCCTATGGGACAAACTTGCTGTGGACAACCAATGGCAAATAGCGGTTATGCGCACTTAACAAAAGGATGCGATGCTAATTTTATTGCCAATTTTTCTGGATTTGATTATATCGTTTGCCCTTCCGGAAGCTGTGTTTTGCATGTGAAAGACCATCTACATGACGAAAAACAAGAAGAGAAGGCAACAGCAATTCGAAATACGGTTTACGAACTTACTGAGTTTATAACAGACGTTTTAAAAATTGACCACATCGATGGAAGATTTCCGTATAAAGTGGGAATGCACGTAAGCTGTCACGGTCAGCGCGGATTGAAGCTTTCGCAGATGTCAGAATTAAACGCGCCTTTTTTCTCTAAACCAGAACAACTATTGCACAGTATAAAAGACCTTGATCTAGTTGCTTTAACTAGAAAAGACGAATGCTGTGGTTTTGGAGGTACGTTTTGTGTGACCGAAGAAGCAGTTTCTGTAAAAATGGGACAAGATCGTATCAAAGATCACGAAAGTCATAATGTGGATTATATTACAGGAGGAGATATGTCTTGCTTAATGCATTTAGACGGAATTCTAAAAAGGCAAAAAAGCAGAATCAAAACCATTCATATTGCTGAAATATTAAATTCACTCGAAAATTAATTTTTTCTACCATTAAGAAATTAAGTTCATAAAGCTTGGTTAAATATTTCTTAGTAAAAAAATAAGAGATTTAAGAGATTTTAAAAAACTTAATTTTCTTTTAATCATAAAGAAATTAAGTTCATAAAGTTTAGCTTAATTTACTTAATATCTTAATGGTAAAAACAACTTTTATAAGATGTCATCAGAAAAAACAATACCGCACAGCGAAGCCGCAACAAAATTCAATAAAGATGTAGAGCGTGTCAATTGGCATGATGAAACACTTTGGTTTGTGCGTGCCAAAAGAGACAAATCTGCTCACCAAATAGCAGATTGGGAATTGCTTCGTGAAACGGCTTCTCAAATCAAATTTAATGTGCTTTCTAATATTCACGATTATCTAGTTGAATTTGAAGCCAATGCTCAACGAAACGGAATAATTGTGCATTGGGCGGCCGATGCCAAAGAACATAACGAAATTGTACATTCGATCATGGCGAAACATGATGTAAAGCAAATGGTCAAATCCAAATCGATGCTTACAGAAGAATGCCATTTAAACGATTATTTAGCTGAAAAAGGTATAGAAGTAATCGATTCAGATTTAGGAGAATATATCGTGCAACTTCGTAAAGAACCGCCGAGTCATATTGTTCTTCCTGCAATTCACTTAAAGAAAGAAGATGTAAGTGAAACTTTCCACGAACATTTAGGTACAGAAAAAGGAAATTTCAATCCGCAGTATTTAACAGAATCGGCTCGTCAGAGTTTGAGAAATACTTTTTTGACTAGAAAAGTGGCGCTTACAGGAGTTAATTTTGCTGTTGCAGAAACTGGTGAATTTGTAGTTTGTACTAACGAAGGAAATGCCGACATGGGCGCGCATTTAGCAGATGTTCATATCGCCTGCATGGGATTTGAGAAACTGATTCCGAAAAGAGAACATTTAGGTGTTTTTCTGAGATTATTGGCGAGAAGTGCAACAGGACAACCAATCACAACTTTTTCAAGCCATTTTAAAAAACCAAGAGACGGAAAAGAAATGCATATCGTAATTGTAGACAACGGAAGAAGTACACAATTAGGAAGGGAAGATTTTAGAAATTCATTGAAATGTATTCGTTGTGGAGCGTGTATGAATACTTGTCCCGTTTATAGACGAAGCGGCGGACATAGTTATCATAATGCGGTTGCGGGACCAATTGGTTCTATTTTAGCGCCAAATTTAGATATGAGCAAAAATGCCGATTTGCCTTTTGCCAGTACGCTTTGTGGTTCTTGCACCAATGTTTGTCCTGTAAAAATTGATATTCACGATCAATTGTACAAATGGCGTCAGGTTTTGGTAAAAGAAGGACATACTCCGACTGCAAAAACTGTGGCTATGAAAACAATGGCAACTGTTTTAGCAAATCCGACAGTTTTTAATATTGCTGGAAAATCAGGGCGATTTGTAATGAAGAATATTCCAGGAATGGTCAATAATAAAATGAACAAATGGTACGATCAGCGCGAAATGCCAGACGTTCCAGAAGAATCATTTAGAGAATGGTACAAGAAAAACTCGAGAGAATCTAAAGAAAAAGGAAATGAGTAGTAAAGGCGAAATTTTAAAAAGAATAAAAGCAAATCAGCCTGATTTGGTTTCGGAACTGCCAGACTTGAAAGTTTTAGGTTCAGAACAATTTGATATTTTAGAAACCTACAAAACAGTTCTAAAAGGCATTGGAGGCGATCCTGTGGAAGTTGCTGATTATAATGAAATCATCAATTATATCAAATCCAATTATAATCTGGAGAAAAGATTAATTACAACCCTTCCAGAACTTTCAGAAATTGCTTCTTTAGACTGGAAAACAGTTGACCCGCATTCGCTTCAAGATGTTGAATTAACGGTTATAAAAGCTCATTTTGGAGTTGCAGAAAACAGCGGACTTTGGGTTACAGATGACATTTTAGGACAGCGTGTTGCACCTTTTATTGCGCAATTTTTAGCGATTGTAGTTCATAAAAAAGACATTCTGCCAACGATGCAGCAAGCTTACGACAGAATTGGAAACATGGAATATGGTTTTGGAACTTTCATCGCAGGTCCTTCAAAAACCGCTGATATTGAACAGTCTTTAGTTCTTGGAGCTCATGGAGCAAGAGGATTAATTGTGTTTTTATTAGATTAATAGAAAATAAAATAACGACATTAAAAAAGCGAGGATAAAACCTCGCTTTTTTTATATTTATAATAGTTGCAATTATGCCGTTTGATCATCTATAGTTGCATCTGAAGCATTCTTCTTTACAGATTCAATTCCATTTTCTCTAGCTGCTACGCTTTCGTACATTTCACTAGAGCCAATAATCTGACCATTTCCAGCTTTTAGATTAAAATATGGTTTTCCGTTACTAGATTCTTTTCTGTCATAGCGGTTATCATCTTCTGCGTTAGTCTTTACAGATTCAATACCATTATTGCAGGCTGCTTTTGTAGTATAGCCTTCACTCGTTAGAATGGTCTGACCATTACCAGCTTTTAAATTGAATTGGAACTCTCCGTTAGCTCTAGTAGTGATTACAAATTTTCCCATGTAGTTTACTTTTTAAGTTAGGTATATAAATTTTGCTATTGATAAAAATACAAAACTTAGTAATATAAATCATACGTCAATTTGAAAAAATGATTATCAAAATGAAGATGAATTATTAAGATATAAGTTAAAGTTTTTAAACAAGTAAGAATATTCTTTAGATTTGTGGTAAAAATAAATAAAATGAAAAAACTATTAATTCTTGCAATAGCTATTTTGATTCACCTCACTTCATGTAACTTTAAAAAACAACAAGATACTAATAAAGCAATTGAATCAGATTCTACAGAGATTTCGACAGAAAAAGATGAAGTCGATAGTACTATGGTTTATGAAGGAACATTGCCTTGTGCAGACTGTAGCGGTATCTTAACAGTTCTTAAAATTAATCAGATAGATAATAAATTTGAGTTGTCCAATATTTACCAAGGAAAATCACCTGAAAAGCAATTTAAAGAGAAAGGCAATTTTAATACTGAAAGAGGCTTAGAAAATGATATAAACGGTACTATTTTTATCCTAAATTGGGATAAGCCAGAAAAAGATCAGTGCTATTATGGTCATTACAGCAAAAATCCTGAAAAACTTTATCTACTTGATAGAAACAAAAAAATAATAAAATCTAAATTGAATTATTTTTTAGAATTAAATGAATAGCTAATTCATTTATACTAGTAGAATTAATTATAAATAAAAAAATATTATAAACTTAAAGAACCTTCTTGTATTTAAGTTTATAATATTTTTTTATTTTTAGGCTACTAAACAAAATCATCAATGCTTATTTCTATTGGTGAATAATTACCTATGAAAGAAATCAGCGAAATTCTTAAAGCTTATTCAGAAGCAAGAGAAATGGAGAAAAAGACAGCTTTGGCAACCGTAGTTAAAGTTGAAGGATCGTCTTATAGACAACCTGGCGCACGTATGCTGGTTACAGAAGACGGTATGCTTACTGGTGCAATAAGTGGAGGCTGTCTGGAAGGAGATGCTTTGCGAAAAGCGCTTCTGTCAATCAATCAGAAGCAAAATAAACTCGTAACATACAATACTAGTAACGAAGGCGATGCAGAAATAGGTTTGCAGCTTGGTTGCAACGGAATCGTTCATATTCTTTTTGAATACATAAATGATGAGGTAGAAAACAATCCGATTCAGCTATTGCGTCAGTTAGAATTAGAACGAAAAGAAGCAGTTATGGTTACAGTTTTTTCGTTAAAGAGAAATGCTTTTCAGATTGGAACAACTTTGTTTTTTAGAAAAGACAGTCCTGTTTTAAATCATAATAACGAAGCTTTAAATCTAATTTCTGATGTAAAAGAAGTACTGAAAAATAAAACTTCGGCAGTAAAAAAACTTCAAGAAGAAAACGACAGCGAGGCTTTGATTGAATATATAAAACCATCTATTTCATTGGTAATTGCAGGTGCAGGAAATGATATTCAACCTTTAGTAAAAATGGCAGCTGTTTTAGGATGGAGAACGACTATTGGAGAAGGTCGAGCGACACACGCTACAGCAAAACGTTTTCCTAAAGCCAACCAGATTTCTGTTATGAAACCCGAACAGTTTTTGGATCATGTAAACATCGACGATCAGACTTATTTTCTTTTAATGACTCATAATTACAAATACGATTTGGCGGTTTTAAAATCATTGCTTCAAACCAATTGTCATTATATTGGAATTCTTGGCCCAAAATCTAAATTCAGCCGAATGCTCGATGATCTTTCAATGGAAGGAATTACGTTAAACGAAGAACAGTTAAGCCGAATTCATAGCCCCGTTGGTCTAGACATTGGAGCTGAAACTTCAGAAGAAATTGCGCTTTCGATTATTTCTGAAATTAAAGCGGTTGCATCTGAACGTGCTGGAACATCCTTGAAATACAAATCAGGCAAAATTCATGATGAAATTCATTATGGAAAGTAACTATCGATATAAAACAGCTATTATTATTCTCGCTGCAGGAAATTCTTCCAGATTAGGCAGACCCAAACAATTATTGAAGTATAAAGAGTCGACACTTTTGAAAAATACTATTTCAGAAGCTTTAAAGGTTCAAAATTCTTTTTTAATAGTTGTAACAGGTGCCAATCATGATGCAATAGAAAAAGAGCTTAATTTGTCTGAAACCATTTTTACTTTCAATTCTGATTGGGAAAGCGGCATGTCTTCTTCAATTGTAAAAGGAATTTCAGAATTATTGCTTTTAAATCCCGATTGCGAACGATGCATTTTGGCAGTCTGCGATCAGCCTTTTGTGACCAATGCAGTTTTTGAGAATTTAATAAACGAATCATATAAAGCGGAAAAAGGAATTGCAGCTTCGGCTTATTCAGAAACTCTAGGAACACCAGTTTTATTTCATCAAAAATACTTCAAAGAACTTCTAGATTTAAAAGGACAGGAAGGAGCCAAAAAACTCATTAAAAAGTATTCTCAAGATGTAGTTTCAATTCCTTTTGAAAAGGGGAATGTTGATATTGATACAGAAGAGGATTATTCTCAGTTGATTTCTTAAGGAAAGGGACAAAGGTTCAAAGGGACAGAGGGACAAAGTTTTTTATGAATTGGCTCCAGTTTTAACTGGAGTATATGATGGATTATTAAGTAAATGGCTTTAGCCAAACCGCGAAAAGTTTGGCTAAAGCCATTTGCTTATTTTTATTATTTCATCCAGCTAAAGCTGGACGCAACTCAATAAAACATAAAAATCTTTGCGACTCTGCGACTTTGCGAGATTAAAAAATAAAAAACTTAGTCCCGATAACTATCGGGATAGCGCCTTAGTGGCAAGCTGAACAGATAAACTCAAAACCCGCTCAATAACAATATCAATTTCTTCTTCAGTAGTAAAACGCCCCAAACTAAAACGAATCGAACTCAAAGCTTCTTCATCAGACAATCCCATTGCTTTTAAAACATGAGAAGGTTCAGAAGTCACAGTCGAACAAGAAGCGCCGTTTGAAACGGAAATATTTCCCAAAGCTAAAATCAGCTGTTCTGAGTTTACGTTTGGGAAACAAATATTTGTAGTATTATAAATTCGGTTTGAAATGTTTCCGTTTACAAAAGAACTTTCAAACTGCAACAAGCCTTTTTCGAGTTTGTCTCGTAATAGAGTAACTCTATTTTGATCTTTTTCTAATTCATTTACAGCAATTTCCGATGCTTTTCCTAAACCAATAATTCCGGGAACATTTAAGGTGCCGCTGCGAAGTTTTCTTTGTTGTCCGCCGCCCAAAATCTGAGGAGACAATTTTAGTTTAGCTTTCGCCGAAACATATAAAGCACCAATTCCTTTTGGCCCATAAAATTTATGAGCTGATAGAGCTAAAAGGTCAATTCCCAAAGCTTTCACATCAATCGGAATTTTACCAATAGCCTGAGTTGCATCACATAAAAAAAGAACATTTTTACGTTTTAAAATCTTAGAAATTGCACTGATGTTTTGAATGACGCCAGTTTCGTTATTAGAAAACATTCCAATGAAAACCAGTGTTTTATCTGTTATTATTTCTTCTAAAAGTTGAAGGCTTAAAAGTCCGTCTGAATCAGTTGGTAAGTAAGTGACTTCAAAACCAATGCTTTGCATAAAGCGGCAAGTTTCAAGAACCGCTTTATGTTCGGTTTGAATGGTAACGATATGTTTTCGATCTTGATTGGCTAAACCTTTTATAGCTAGATTTATGGCTTCTGTAGCACCAGACGTAAAAATAATTTCATCTGCATAAGCATTTATCAAATCGGCAGTTTGCCAAGCTGCATTTTCAACGGCTTCTTTTACTGTTAATCCAGCCAAATGTGTGCCTGTTGAATTGGCGTAAAAATCAGTAAAATAGGGGAGCATAGCATCCAAAACACGTTCATCTACACGAGTTGTGGCGTTATTGTCGAGATAAATGATTTCTTGCTGTGGCATAATTTGGGATTGATTCAGTAAAAATACAATTTTGTATGAGTTATTTTAACCGCAAAGAGCGCAAAGTTTTTAATTATAGTTTTGCTAAATAAATATAAAGTTCGCAAAGTTGGAATTGATAAAGCTTTGCGTTCTTTGCGTTTTTATAAAGTTCTCCATGGTAAATTACTTGCGTTCTTTGCGGTTAAATTTCACTATAAAATTGTAATTATTCTAAATAAGAGTAATGTTTGAATTTCATAACTTTTTGTGATAGAAGATTGTTAAATTTGTTAGGATTACAAAAGTGAATTGGCTAATTTAACAAATAGACTGAATGGCTTCTAAGAAAATAAACTCAGATAAAGCAACGCCCGAAGACTCTAATTCTCGTCGTGACTTTATAAAGAAATCAGGACTTTTTACCGCTCTTGCTCTGACGCCACCTTCATTGGTAATGGCTTCAGATAAGAAATGGGATGAAAAAATAGCGGAATATCTAGAAACTGTACCGCTTTCTATTGAAGTAAATGGCACAAAGCACAATTTGAATATTGAACCCAGAACCACGCTGCTTGATTTACTTCGCGAACAGTTACAGCTTACAGGAACAAAAAAAGGATGCGACCACGGGCAATGCGGTGCGTGTACAGTTCATGTAAACGGAACGCGAATTTTGTCTTGCCTTTCTTTGGCAACAATGCAGCAAAATGCACAAGTAACTACAATTGAAGGACTTTCGAAAGGAAAAAAATTGCACCCAATGCAGGAAGCTTTCATTAAACATGATGGTTTTCAATGCGGATATTGCACGCCAGGACAAATCATGTCGGGAATTGCTTGTATCAAAGAAGGTCATGCCAACAGCAGAGAAGAAATTAGTGAATATATGAGCGGGAATATCTGCCGATGTGGTGCTTATCATAATATTGTTGATGCTATAACTGAAGTGAAGGAAGGAGGAAAGGAGCTATGAAAAATTTTCAGATAATAAAAGCTTTGTCGTCTTCTTCGGCAGTGACAGGAAAAGCCAAAGACAATTCGTCTATGTTTATTGCAGGCGGAACGAATCTTGTCGATTTAATGAAGAAGAATATTGTTGCTCCAGACAAATTAGTTGACATTAACGGATTAGACTTAAAGAAAATTGAGTTTTTAAAAGGAAAAGTTTCGATTGGCGCATTGGCAAAAAACAGTCAGGTTGCCGAAGATGCTTCGATAAAAGAAAAATATCCTTTATTAGCCTTAGCCTTAGCAGCTGGAGCTTCTCAGCAAATTAGACATATGGCGACAGTTGGAGGTAACATGCTACAGAAAACAAGATGCTCTTATTATTACAATACTGATATGCCTTGTAACAAACGTGTACCAAAAAGCGGATGCGGTGCTATCGGTGGTTCTAATAGAATGGCGGCTGTTTTTGGAACTTCTGATAGTTGTATTGCCGTTCATCCAAGTGATATGTGCGTGGCTTTGGCAGCGCTAGACGCAAAAGTTTTGGTAGAAGGTCCAAAAGGAAAACGAGAAATTAATTTTACTGATTTTCATCGACTTCCTGGAAATACACCAGAAAAAGACAATACACTAGACAGTAGAGAATTAATTACTTCGGTTGAAATTCCAGATAATAATTTTACTAAAAATGTTTATTATCTAAAAGTTCGTGACAGAACGAGTTATGCTTTTGCATTGGTATCGGTTGCTGTGGCTTTAGATATAAAAAATAATACCATAAACGATGTCAGATTGGCTATGGGAGGTGTGGCACATAAACCATGGAGATTGACTGAAACAGAAAAATTCCTGAAAGGAAAGGCAGTTTCTGAAGATCTATTTAAACAAGCAGGTCATTTGTCTATGAAAGGTGCAAAAGGATTTGGTGATAATAATTTTAAACTAACGCTTGGAGAGAATGCAGTAGTAGAAGCACTTACAATAGCAGCATCAAAATAATTAAATTATGAGCAAGACAAGTAATATTAATAGAGTTGACGGATTTGCTAAAGTAACTGGATCTGCAACGTATTCAGCTGAATATAAAACTTCTGGTGTAGTGTATGCATGCCTCGTGGGAAGCACAATTGCTAAAGGAAGAATCAAAACAATTGATACTAAAAAAGCAGAATGGGCTCCAGGAGTTCTGGCGGTAATTACGCATTTGAATGTGGATAAACCGTCAGGATATGAAAAAGCCAAAGACAAACATAATTTTGGCCAGCCGCTGCAGATCTTCAAAGATGATTCGATTTTGTATTACGATCAGCCGATTGCTTTAGTGATTGCTGATACTTTCGAACGTATGCGTTATGCAGCAAGTTTAATTAAAGCCGATTATCTTAAAGAAGAACATTCGACAGAACTTAAAAAAGCAGCTGAAAAAGAAAAGAAAGTTGAAACCGATAAAGGAAATGACTATCATCGAGGTGAACATGACGGTTATAAAAATGCTGAGGTTGTTTTAGAAACCGAATATACCATTCCGACGGAAGTTCATAATCCAATGGAATTGGCAAACATCATAGCGAAATGGGACGGAAATAAACCAATCTTATATACAAAAAGCCAAGGTGTCGAGGGAACGCGTAGAAGTGTTGCCGGAGTTTTTGGAGTACCTGTTGAAGATGTTGAGGTTCACGCAGAATATCTTGGAGGTGCTTTCGGAATGGGATTGCATACTTGGCCGTATGAAATCGCAGCTTTAATTGGAGCTAAAAAATTGAATCGTCCTGTGAAATTAGTACTGCATCGTGAGCAGATGTTTACCAATGTTGGTTTTAGACCTTACACAATTCAGAAAATGGGTCTTGGAGCAACAAAAGATGGAAAACTGACTGGATTAACGCATGAAGCGGTTGCAATGACTTCGAGCTATGAGGATTTCATGGAAGGAACCGTAAACATGTCCCGATTTATTTATGATTGTCCGAATGTTTCGACCCGTTATCGAATTGTGCCTTTGGATACTTGTACACCAATCTGGATGCGTGGACCAGGCGAAGCGACAGGTTCTTTTGCATTAGAATGTGCGATGGATGAAATGGCGTATAAATTAAACTTAGATCCGATTGAATTTCGTAAGCTGAACTATGCCGAAAAAGATCAGGAACAAAATAAACCGTGGAGCAGTAAATTTCTTTTAGAATGTTACGAAGGCGGAATGGAACGCATTGGCTGGAAAAACCGTAAAAACGAACCGGGTTCTGTGAAAGAAGGCAACTGGCTGGTGGGTTACGGAATGGGAACGGGAACTTTTGGCTGCTATAGAAGCCCAACTTCGGTAAAAGCAAAATTCTTGGCCAATGGAGATTTAGTGTTACAATGCAGTGTAAACGATATGGGACCGGGAACCGCGACTATGATGACTGCCATTGGAGCGGAAGTAATTGGTTTGCCAGCTGAAAACGTAATCATCGAAATGGGGAAAAGCGGATTGCCAAAAGGCCCAACGCAAGGTGGTTCGGCAACGACTTCGTCTGTTGGTTCTGCCGTTCATGATGCTTGTAATTTATTATTGAATAAAATAATTGAACTGGGAAGTAAAAATTCTGCTTTAAAAGGAATCGCTCTAACAGATTTAACTTTTGAAAATGGTGTGGTTTCTTCTAAAAAAGATAAATCTAAGTCGGTTACTTTGGCTGCACTTTTGAGCAGTAATAAATTAGAAGATTTTGAAGTAGAAAATCTTTCTAAAGCAGCGGAAGAAGCGAAGAAATATTCCATTTATTCGTTTTCGGTTCATTTTGTAAAAGTTTTAGTGAATCCGAATTTGGGTAAAATTCGATTGGCGCATGTGGTTTCTTGTGCTGATATTGGAACGGTAATCAATCAAAAAACTTCTGCGGGACAAATGTTCGGAGGAGCAGTTGGTGGAATCGGAATGGGATTAATGGAAGCACTTGAAATAGATCACCGTTTTGGTCGTCCGATCAATAATAATTTTGCTGATTATCATGTTCCTGTAAATGCAGATATCGAAAAACAAGAAGTTTTCTTCGTCAATAAAAAAGATCCAATCAGTAATCCAATGGGAACAAAAGGTCTTGGAGAAACAGCTTTAGTAGGAATGGCACCTGCGATTGCCAATGCTGTTTTTAACGCAACCGGAAAACGTGTTAGGGATTTACCAATTACGTTGGATAAGATTATAGAATCCGCTAAGGTTTAGGCATAAAAAATAATTACAAGAGTCCCTTTGAGAGTAAGATCTTAAAGGGATTTTTTTGTGTTATGAAAAATCTCGTGAAGTCACAGAGACGCAAAGTTTTTTAAAACATATAAGTGATATAAGTTCAATTAAGAGAAAACTTAGAATTTCTTATATGCCTTATGTAGTTGTTTTTCTGCATTAAACTTTGCGTCTCTGCGACTTTGCGAGATTAAAAAAAAGTCGCAAAGCTTAAAAAAACTTTGCGACTTTGTGCCTTCACGGCATATATTAGTAAAACTTATTTAACCGTAATTGGTAATTCAACCGTTGTTTTATCCCAACCAATAACAAGATTTGCTATGTTGCCTTGAGTTGTAAAAGCAATAGATAAAGCTTCGATAGTTTCACCCACAGATTTAACAGGAACTGAAACTCTAACCACATCTTTGCTTTCATCGTAAGCATAACCACCCCATAAATCTAATTCTTTATTGATGATGATTGTCCATTTATCTTTTTCAGGAATAGCAAATAAACTGTAGTATCCAGCAGGAACTTTTTTACCACCGATAGTTACGTCTTTGTAGAATTTAATCTCTGTATTTTCATTAGCACCAACTCTCCAGATTTCGCCAAATTTTACAACGTCACCAAAAATAGTTCTTCCTTTTGCAGAAGGTCTTGCGTAAGTAACTTTAATAACTGGGTTTGGGTTATCTGTTTTTTTGAATTTAACCGCTTTGTTTGGGAAATAAGAAATATCAACAGGACTATTGTCTAATGGAGCAAATTTTACCACATCTTGTGCCTGAACTGTAAAAGCAGCAAACAAAGTAACTGCTAGTAAATAGAATTTTTTCATAGGATTACAATTTTTAGAATAACTACAAAGTAAATTAATAATGAAGAAAAATCATATAAATTCAGTACGGTTTTTTGTTAATGAATTGATAATGCTCTTTATTCTTTACTCTTTTTCGCATACCAATCCTGCATAATGTAAAAAGCCTTTTTCTTTTCTCCATCATTTGAAATTAAACCTTTACGATTGTAACCATCTTGAATACCCGGAAGCAATCTTTTTGGAGATCTAAAATCAACCAGAATCCAAGGACTTAATCCGCTTAGATGTGGAATCTTTTCGATCATTTTTAAATTCTGGATATATAGATATTCTTGATATTCTTCTGTCCAACGTTCGTTTTTCTCACCGTGAAAACCAGCTTTTGCATCACCTCCAAATTCAGAAACAATAATTGGCTTATTGTACTTAGACTTCCAAGTTATTTTCTCAGCATCTTCTAGATTTCCACCATACCAGCCCAAATATTGATTGAAAGCCACAACATCTAAAACTTCACCGATTGGATCATCAATAGTTTCTTTTTTGGTTAATAAAGCAGCGCTAATTAATCTAGTATTGTCTAGTGATCTGGTGTGAGATGCTAAATTTTTGATGAAAGTATTTCGAGCTTCCGAAATTGGAGTTTCATTTGCCATAGACCAAATCACAATGCTAGCTCTGTTTTTATCTCTTGTGATAGCGGCAGTTAATTGATCTTCGGCATTTTTATAGGTGTTTTCATTTTTAAATTCTACTGTCCAGTAAACTGGGATTTCTTCCCAAACCATTAATCCTAATTTATCAGCTTCTCTAACCATGTTTTCGTTATGCGGATAATGTGCCAAACGGACATAATTACAGCCCATTTCTTTCGCCCAGTTTAATAAGCGCAAAGCATCTTCTACAGAATTAGCACGACCGCCTTTTCCATTTTCTTCGTGAATCGAAATTCCGCATAAAAAGACTGGTTTTCCGTTCAGCAAGATTTTATCTTCTTTGGTTTCGATTGTTCTAAAACCAATCTGATCGTTTAATTTTTTTCCGTTAAAGTCAACAGTAACATTATATAATTTCGGATTTTCTGGCGACCAGTATGAGATTTTTTTAGCTGGGATTTCAAAGTTTAAAATTCCATTGCTATCTGCTGCTTTTCCTTTGTAGTTGATTTTTAATTCAGGAATAGAAATTGAAATTTGGTTTTTTGATATATCTAAATTATTGATTTTAATAAAACCAGAAATAACGTTAGCATTATCTTTTTTCAGCTGAATATTGTAATCTTCCACAAAAGATGATTCTTCTTCAATTAAAGTCACATCGCGCGTGATTCCGCCGTAATTCCACCAATCGGTATTTACAGTTGGAACATCTTCTTTATGACGTGTATTATCAACTTTGATAACCAGATAATTCCCTGTTGGTTTTACGATTGAAGTTACTTCGTAATTAAACGGTGTGAAACCACCTTCGTGAGTTCCTAGTTTTTTTCCATTTAAATAAACATCAGCTTTGTAATTGATGGCTCCTAAATACAGAAACAGACGTTTATTAGCCGCTAAATTGTAATCGAAGGACTTTTTGAACCAAACATTTCCTTCATAATATTTCAGTTCTTTAACCTGCGAATTCCAATCGCCTGGAATATTGATTGTTGGCGATTTATCAAAATCATATTCTACCAATTCTTGTTTGTTTTGAGCATGATAATTGGTGAAAAAGGCTCCTTTTGCTGGTTTTTCACTTTTGTCGTATTGATCAAGGTGAAAGCTATAAAAACCTGTTTGATATGGATCTATAATATAATTCCAAACTCCGTTTAAGGAAGTGGTGTTTCGATTTGACACGTTAGAAATTAAACCTTGTGATTGTCCAATTGCGAACGATGTAAGGAATAATAATGTTAGAATTTTTTTCATTTTATAATCTTTGTTTGTGTAATATATGTCGTTCCTACGGAACTTAATTGGTGTGCGTAATTAATTTCACCGGATTTCATCCGGTGCTACCAATCTTTCGTTCCTAACGGAACTTTTTTAATCTTTTTAAATCCTTTAATCTGTGGCAAAAAATCTTAGAATCTTAGAATCTTTTTTACTCAACTTTAATCCTCAAATATTCCCCTTTGAAGCTCTGATTCAAAGCCGTCATTTCAATCGGATTCCCAGAACCATCTGGAATCACTTCAATAGAAGCTTTCCCGTTTGCCATTCTGATCGATTCGCTTCCAGTTGGTGTTCCTTGATTCTTTAGTGTTTTTCCTCCTTTTAAACATTGAAAATAAACGCTTGCTTCATAATCTAAACAGCGTAAATTGTTGTTGTCAACTGCAATTGCAGTTACTAGATAATTGCCGTTTTTTAGTTTTTCTGATGATAACTGTAATGAAACCGCCGTATCATTTTTATTGAAACGATAATTCACTTTCAACGTATCAGAAACCGTTTTACCATCTTTTGTTTTTCCAACGGCTAATAAAACATTTTCTCCTTTTTTGAAATTGACATCCCAAGTTAAGCCGTTTGCTGGATACAGAGCAAGATTTCGTTGTTTTTCTCCTAATGATTTCCCATTATGGAAAAAAGTCACTTTCTCGCAGTTACTGAAAACACTGATTGTTCTCGGTGTGTTTTCTGGGCCTTGGCGCTCTGTCCAAGTATGCGATTCAATATAAGCGAACGGTTCTTTTGCCCAATAGCTTTTAAAAACATAATAAGCGTCTTTCGGAATCCCGTTTCGGTCAGTCAATCCTTTTTGATTCATGTACGGAATATCATCTTCTGGACGTAACGGCGTTGCAAAATCCTTAAATGCCCATTGTATATTACCCACAAACGTTGGATCATTCTCGGATATATGCAAATGCCAGTCAAACAAATCAACGATATAGTTTTCGCTCCAATCACCAATTTGAGCAATGTTAGCTACTTTAGTCTGTACAATCGCTTCTTCCCAGCCTTCGGCTTTTATTACATTTTCACCTGTAATTGGATTTTCGCTATGACGCCCAACATGGCTGTCTCCGCCATATTCGGCATGAATAAAGTGTTTGTATTCTTTTTTATAAACATCAATCGCTTTTTGATAGCTTTTATAACTTCCAGAATACCAGCCAGACCAGATAGAAGGCGAGAACACATCTACAATATGTGAACCTTCATAATATTTTCTGATAGCCGTTTTTCTAGTCGGATCGAGTTTGTGCGCAATATCATTTAATTCATTTAAAAAGGCATTGGTTTTTTCTGCATTATCTCCGTCAGGAAAATCAGGTAGCCAGTTAATTTCATTTCCTAAAGACCAGATAATAATACTCGGATGATTGTAATTTTGATCGATGATTTCAGCCAGCATGTTTTTGGTGTTTGTTTTCCAAACGTCATTTCCAATTCCGCCACGACACCACGGCAATTCATCCCAAACTAAAAGTCCAAGTTCGTCACAAGCTTTATAAATCTCAGGATCTTGCGGATAATGCGCTAAACGAACAAAATTAGCACCCATTTCTTTAATAGACTTCATATCGGCCCAATGCTGTTCGTTGCTCATTGCAGCACCAACTCCAGCTTGTTCTTCATGACGATGTGTACCACGAATCAATAAACGTTTTCCATTCAAATAAAACGGACCATGATCTTTAAATTCAAACCATCTGAAACCTACTTTTTCTGAAACGCTGTCTTTGATTTGATTTTTCTCTGATAAAGAAGCAGTTAGTTTGTATAAATTAGGTTTTTCGGTATCCCAAAGTTCCGGGTTTTTGATATTTTCGAAAGTGATGGTTGACGTTTTATCTGAAACAAAAATCGTTTTGCTTGCCACTTTTTTCCCTTTCGGATTTTTTAAAGTAACAGTCAACGATAAGTCTTTTGAATTATCAGAATTCACAATCGAAGAAACAATCTGTACAGAAGCCTTTTTAGCAGAAACTTCAGGAGTTGTAATTTTTATATTTTCGATATGATTTTTGTATTTCGAAACCAGCCAGACATCGCGTGTGATTCCACCATAAATAAAGAAATCGCTTTTTTGAGACGGAATAATTTCAATATCATAACTGTTATCCACACGAACAAAAATGTCGTTGTTTCCTTCTTTAATTAAGTTCGTAATATCAATAGAAAAGCCAATGTAACCGCCAATATGCGATCCGGCTTCTTTACCGTTTACATATACTTTTGTGGTTACATTCGAACCTTCAAAGTATAAAGAATAAACGCGGTTTTTGTCGATTTGCGGAATATTTAATTTTTTTTGATACCAGCTTGCATCACGTCGGTACCCCGGATATAAATCGGTTGCATCTTCAGCATTCCAAGTATGAGGCAAATTTAGAGAAACCCAATTCGAAGCTTTTTGAGCATCCCTTAGGTTTGAAGTATGGTTTTCCAAATAAAGCCAATTGTCGTTAATGTTCATCTTTGTCTGAGCAAAACTGCTCAGACAAATTTGAAACAAAACAAAAAGCGCAAAAATTGAAAAAGTTTTATTCGTTTTATTCATAGTTACAAAGGTTCATAGTTACAAAGGTTCAAAGGCTTTTCTGGCTCAAAGGTTCAAAGATTCAAAACCTTTGTTACTTTGAACCTTTGAGCCTTTGCTCCTTTATTAATGCTTCTAGAAAATAATAATCGGCGTAAATTATTGGTTCATCAATTTCGTCGTGTTTTGGCCAGTTTCCTGTGCTGTGATCAAATAAGAAAGGCGCTTTAATTTTGGCATCCAAAATATAGTTGTCCGTCTGCACCGAAGCCATTAGCTTATCGGCGAAAGCCAAATAACTATTATTTTTTGTATAACCGTACAATTCGTATAAAGCAGAAGCCATTACCATTGCGGCAGAAACATCTCGCGCTGCATTTGGAATGCCAGGATCTTTAAAATCCCAATACGGAATTCCGTCTTCTGGCAGATTTTTATTCGTCATAAAAAACTTTGCAGTCGCTTCGGCTTGTTTTAAATAGGCTGAGTCTTTTGTGTAACGATAAGACATTGTAAAACCATAAACAGCCCATCCTTGACCGCGCGCCCAAACCGAATCGTCATTATATCCTTGAAGCGTTGTTTTCTTTCTAACTTCACCTGTATTCGGGTTATAATCGATAACGTGATAACAAGAGTTGTCTTCTCTAAACTGATTTTTTAAAGTCGTATTAGCATGCTTTATCGCAATATCACGATATTTTGGATTTCCAGATATTTTTGAGGCTTCAAATAGCAATTCCAGATTCATCATGTTATCAATGATTACAGGATAATCCCAGATTTCTTTGTTGAAATCCCAAGAACGAATGGAGCCCACTTTTGGATTAAATCTTGTGCATAAAGTTTCAGCACCTTTTACAATTACGGCTTCGTATTCTTTTTTGTTTTCCACTTTTAGGGCTTCTCCAAAACTGCAAAACACTTTAAAACCTACGTCATGCGAATTGCTGTTGACACTTTCCTTTTTGCTGAAAGGAGTCCATTTTTGAGCTTGTTCTTTATATTTTGAATCGCCTGTCAATCGGTACAATTGCCAAAGATTTCCAGCAAAAAAACCGCTTGTCCAGTCTCTTGAAGGCACTTTGCGAATCTCAAGAGTTTTAATATTCATGCTTCTTGGCATCGTCATAGAATCTACCGGATAATCGAGTAGCATTTTGTAACGCGTTTCGAGTAGATTATTGGTTTCTGCTGTACTTTTTGTTTGAGGATTAATCCCAGATTTGCATGCTGTTGCAAGCGATGCAAATCCCAGGATCAAAATGAAACTAATTTTATTCATATTACTAATTAATCTTTATTTTTAGTTTCTATACTAAAATGTTAGACGCGGATTCTACGGATTCATTATTGCGATCCCGATAGCTATCGGGAATTGATTTTGCACGGTTTTTTTTTATTTCACGCAGATTTAAAAAAGATTATGGCAGATAAAGCAGATTTTTTTAATCAATTTTAATTAGCTTAAATCTTTTTAAATCTGCGTGAAACCTAATTATACACGACTTGATTAAAAAATCCGTTTCAATCAGTGTTTTCGCGATAGCGAATCCGTTTCATTCGCGTTCAATTATTATTCTACTAAATTAATAACCAGGGTTATTTGGTTTTAGATTCGGATTAATAGCCAATTCTGTTCCTGGCAATGGCCATAAATAATCTCTGTTTGGATCAAAATTCGCATGTGGCTCTAAACCGTTTGGTCCAAATACTTCTGGTCCAATTTTAAGCCTTTTAATGTCGTACCATCTCACATATTCAAAAGCCAATTCTAATCTTCTTTCGTTAATAACCATTTTTCTGAAATCAGCCTGAGATAATCCTGGAGTTACGTTGGCAGGGAAAGAAACCAGTTTTCCTGCTTTGTTTCTCGCTCTTGCACGAACACGATTTACATAACCATCAGCCTCAGTTGTTCCCGGATTAATTTCGTTTAAAGCTTCAGCTGCAGTCAATAAAACTTCTGCAAAACGCATCGTGATGTAATTGTGCTGAGAAGTTCTTCCGTTTGCACCAGCTTTTCCCGGAAAACGGAAATATTTTGCAATATGCGGACGTGGCGCTTTTTCATTATCGCTTGATGGATAAACTTGCAGCGATCCGCCTGGACCCGTTTTCTTTCTGATAATGGTATCAAAACTTACTGCTCTTCTGTAATCTCTCTGATCCCATGTATTGAATACTTTTAATGACGGAACAGCAACTGAGAAACCTTGTCCATAACTGTAACTGTCATCTTTTAGTGATCCTGTAAAAAATGCGGTATAATCTTGACCATAATTTCCTGAAGTCAAGTTGTTAAAGTCGATTGTAAATAATGGCTCTTTTAACGAAGATGCTTTCGTAGCGTTGAATAAATCCTGAAAATCAGCATCAAGACCTAAACCAAATTTTGCTTCGTTTGTAATAACAAATTTTGCTTCATCATACGCTTTTTGAAAATTTCCTAAAGTCAAGTAAACAGAAGCTAAATAACCTGCCGCAGTCCCTTTTCCTGGAACAGCTTTTACTTTTGGTTTGTCATCCAGCCATTGTTTAGCAAATTCCAAATCGGCAATAATTTTTGGGTAAACGTCAGCTTCTTTTGTTTTGCTTAAAGAATTTACTTGTGATACATCATTGACAACAAAATCTACGTATGGAATATCGCCAAAAAGACGCACTAAATGATAATAGGCAAATGCTCTTGCAAAATAAGCCTGTGCAACAATGGCGTTAACTTTTGCCGGATCTCCAGGTGTTTTCTTAGCACCTTCAATCGCTTGATTTGCCGCCGTTATAATAACATACGACTGAGGCCAAAAATTAGCTACAAGCGCATTGGTATCGTTCATAGACATGTCGTTTACGTCAATACGTGCGGCCTGAGTTGTTCTATCGCCGATATCAGACATGTCGTCACGAAGCATCAAGGCAATTGTGAATTCTCTTCCCCAATAATTATTGTGGCCAATGTTGGCAAAAGCTCCGTTTACAGCAGCCTGCAAATCGTCTGTATTATTGAAAAAGTTCTCTGGACGAATAATCCCTACTGGTTTTTCTTCCAGATCAGAACAGCTAAAAAACGCCATTGTTCCGAGACAAAGAAAAGCTATATATTTTTTCATAGTATTTTTATTAGAGCTAATTGGATGTAATTAATTTTAACACATAGCAACATAGATTTCAAACTCGTAAAAAGGCGTTTCACTTATTTAAAATACACATAGAAAGCTATGTGTTAGAAACAATGTTTCTTTTTGTATTCTTTCTTCGCACATAAAATCTATGTTTCTATGTGTTTAATTAATAGACCCAAAGAGGTTATTAGATTAAAATTTTAAATTGAATCCTGCTGTAAACGTTCTTACGTTTGGATATCCTCCGTAATCCAATCCTAAATTGGTATTACTTCTTGAGTTCGTGTCGTTTAAGTAGTTCGTTTCAGGATCTGTACCCGGATAATCTGTGATAGTCCAAAGGTTTTGCGCACTGATGTAAAAACGAACTTTACTTAAGCCCATTTTAGAAACAATTTTTTCATCTAAACTGTATCCGATAGAGACGTTTTTTAAACGGATATAACTTCCATCATAAACAAATCTTGACGTGATTCTTTTAGTTCTTGCCGCATTTGCAGGAACATTTGTATCGGTATTAGTTGGAGTCCATGCGTCTAAAACTTCAGTTGTGGCATTGTTGTTTCCAGAAGCCAGTTCCATCAAAGTATAGTTTAAGATTTGACCTCCTTGTGAACCTTGGAAGAAAATATTCAAATCAAGATTTTTATAAGTGAAATCATTGTTGAATCCGAAGATGAAATCTGGATTCGGATTTCCGATAATCGTTTTATCCTGAGAATCTAGTTTTCCGTCACCGTTATAATCTCTGAATTTCTCTCCTCCTGGAGCAGTTTCAAAGTTTCCTGGCAATACAGTTTCTCCCTGCTGAATAACGCCATCATAAATGAACCCGAAGAAAGATCCAACTGGCTGTCCAACTCTTAAAATTTGAGATTCAGTTGCTAAGAAATGCCCAGGAGCAGAGTTGATTAAAAGATCTTTATTATCGGCTAGTTTTAATACTTTGTTTTTGTTTGAAGAAATATTAAAGTTTGTTGACCAAGTGAAATCTGCACCAATAAAGTTTCTAGAGTTAATACCTAATTCCCAGCCTTTATTTTCCAATTCACCTACGTTTTGAAGCTGTGAAGCAATTCCAGAAATTCCAGGAAGCGGTCTATTGAACAATAAATCTTTAGTGATTGTTTTATAATAATCTGCTGTAATACTGATTCTGTTATCAAACAAACCTAAATCAATACCATAATCCTGCTGATAAGACGTTTCCCATTTTAAGTTCGGATTGTCTAATGAAGTCAGCTGAACCGCATTGGTAATTACGTCACCGCTTACATAATAGATTTCAGAAAATCTAGAAAGGGTAGAGTAGGCACCAATTGAAGGATTTCCTGTTGCTCCGTAACTTGCTCTTAATTTTAAGTTCGAAATCGTTTTGTTGTCTTTTAAGAAATTCTCTTTACTAATGTTCCATCCAATTGCTCCAGAAGGGAAAGTTCCATATTTATAATTTTTACTAAAACTTGAAGAACCATCTCGTCTTGCTGTAAACGTTAGTAAATATTTATCGGCATAATCAAAATTTAACCTTCCGAAAGCAGAGATTAATTCCGTTTCAGATAAACCAGAATCTGGTTTTAAGAACACCGTTCCAGCGCCTAAATTTCTATACGAATTGGTATTCGTCAAAAATCCTCTTGAAGCCGCATACGAATTTTCATTTTTGTTTTTTTGGTATGAATATCCTCCTAAAACCGTTAGAATTCCTCTATCGATAATTTCACGTTTAAAAGTCAAATAATTCTCTGTTAAGAAAGAAGAGAATCTAGTATTGTTTACAGAAGCTTCTCCTTTAATATTTTTTCCTGCAATTAATGTTGAAGGAATAAATCTTCCTGTTTGCGAATTACTATCAGTTAAACCTAAAGTAGTTTTAAAATCAAGATCTTTTGTGATTTGATATTGAGCAAAGAAATTGTTTCTGCTTGTAACAGAAACGGTTTCCAAAATGTTTTCCATTGCTGTAGCATACGGATTGTCAATATCATCTCCGATTGGAGCAGTCGTTGTATAAGTTCCGTCAGCATTGTAAATTCCTTTATCTGGCATAAAACGATAAGCCGATGCAATTACACCTGCAGCACCCGTTCCTCCAGCGCTGGTCTGGCTCACAATTCCTTCTTTGTTTTGTTTGCTTGTAAAAGTGTTTAAACCTACTTTAAATTTTGGAGATAAATCGGCTTCAAGGTTTCCTACGATCGTATATTTGTCAATACCTGAATTGATTACAACTCCGTTTTGGTTGAAGTATGTTCCAGAAACATAATATCTCACATTTTCAGCTCCGCCAGAGAAAGACAATTGTGTATTCGAAATCATTCCGTCGCGATAAATTACATCTTGCCAATCTGTATTTGCTGGACCTTGAGTGTGTGTTGTAAAGCTTTTTCTGTAAGCCGCAAACTGATCTGCATTTAATAAATGCAATTTGTTGTTTATCGATTGAACAGAAGTCGAATTGCTAAACTCAATTACAGGTTTTCCAGGTTTTCCTTTTTTGGTTGTTACCATAATAACCCCGTTAGAACCTCTAGATCCGTAAATGGCAGTTGCAGAAGCATCTTTTAATACCTCGATAGAAGCAATGTCTTGCGGTGCTGGCATAGAAGCGCCTGCAAATCCATCCACAACAACCAGAGCATCTCCACTTGCATTGATAGATGTTCCTCCACGAACCCTGATTTTTACAGGAGCTCCAGGTTCACCACCGTTATTGGTCATAACCGAAACACCCGCGGCACGACCTTGCAAAGCTTGTTCTGCACTTAAAACTGGGTATGCAGTAAGCTCTTTTGCTGTAACAGAAGATACAGATCCTGTAATATCGCTCTTTTTACGAGTTCCGTAACCTACTACAATAACTTCGTCTAGTGCTTTTGTATCTGGTTTTAAACTTACATTGATAACATTTTTTGTTCCAACTGGAACTTCAACAGTCTGAAATCCGACGAAATTGAAAACTAAAATAGCATTTTTCTCTCCTACAATTACAGTATAATTTCCGTCCATATCGGCAGAAGCGCCTACAGAAGAATTTTTAATATAAACATTGGCACCAGGAAGTCCAAGTAAATCTTCACTGGAGGTTATTTTTCCAGTCACTTTTCGTTCTTGTGCGTGCATCACGATATTTACCAGTAAAAAAGATACCAGCAAACACCATTTAAACGATTTGTTTTTGTGGTTTGTACACATTCATTTTTTGGTTTTAGGGTTAATAAGTTAGATAAAGTAGAAAAGCAATAAACTCATTCCGATGATTAGAATGACAAATAAAATCTGCAGCAATAAGAAGCCGGTTTTTTTGATTTTCATATCGCAAATGTATATGCCAAAAACGATATAGAAATACAAAAAAGGGTGTCTAAAAATACAGATCCCCTTTTTAATCCCTTTAAAATGCTAGGTTTTTAAAATTTATGATAGTTAATCCTGCAAGGTTTTCAAAACCTTGTAGGTCTAAATAGTGGCAGTGTTAGTGATTGGCAAGTATTGAATAATACCTACAAGGTTTTGAAAACCTTGCAGGAATACATCAGAAGCTTTTTTCGTAAAATTTGTCGGCGTATTGTGACGGAGTCTCTCCGTACTTTTTCTGGAAACATTTGCTAAAGTATTTCGGATTGTTGAAGCCGACTTTATAACTGATTTCAGAAACAGTCAATTTATTTTGTTCTAATAGTTGAGCCGCACGCTTTAATCTAATTTCATGAATAAATTCGTTTGGTGTACAATTTGTCCACGCCTTGATTTTTAGAAACAACATAGTTCGGCTTACGCCTAATTCTGAACAGAAGAACGGAATATCAAATTGTTCGTTAGAAATATTTTCTTCTACAATTTTGAATGCTTTTTTCAATAATTCTTCATCCAATGAAGAAACTGTGATTTCTGACGGAATAAAACTGTCTTCGCTTGAAAACTTGATTTTTAAGCGTTCCGTTGTGTTAAGAAGGTTTTTAACGCGAAGCCTGAATTCCATTAAATTGAATGGTTTGCTAATGTAATCATCGGCACCGCTTTCTAATCCTTCAAATTTGTAAACCAATGAAGATCTAGAAGTCAGTAAAATAACTGGAATATGGCTCGTTTTGATGTTTTCTTTTATTTTCGAACACAATTCAGTTCCCACCATTTCTGGCATAATAACGTCACTAATAATCAAATTAGGCACAAATTTCAACGCTTTTTCTAAAGCAATTTTACCATTTTCGGCTTCAATAATGTTGTAGTCTTTTTTAAGAAGGTTTTTCATGAACTTTCTCAAGACTTTATGATCTTCAACAATCAAAATTGTCTGCTTTTCTTCGTTTACAATTAAGTCTTCGATATCTTCATTTTCGATAACTTCTGAAGGTTCCAATTGCGCTTGATATTGCTCAATGTCATCACTGATTTTAAAATCAGGAATAATTTCGCTGTCCAAAAGATGTTCGCGGCCAAGCGGTAAAGTAACTTTAAAAATTACCCCTCCAGTTGGTTTATTGGTAACATCGATTTTTCCTTTATGAAGCTCAACAATGTTTTTTACAATCGAAAGCCCGATTCCAGTTCCTTTGTTATAGTTTTTCTGAACCTGATTGTGTGTTGGAACTTCAAAAAACAAATCAAAGATTTTATCGATATGTTCTTCTGAGATTCCTACTCCCGAATCTTCAACTGCAATAAACAGATTCTGCTGATCGTGATTAATTTTAACCTTAATCAAACCGCCTTTTGGAGTATATCTGAAAGCATTCGAAATCAGATTATAAAAGACACGTTCTAGTTTATATCGGTCAAAGTAAACCAGAATTTCTTCGTTCTCAGTTTCAAACTCATAATCGTAACCGCCGTCTTTGGCATATTCAATAAAAGACAAAAAGATTTCTTTGGTAAACTTGACAATGTTTCCATTAGCAGATTCTAACTCCACTTGATGATTTTCCAATTTTCTGAAATCCATTAAACGGTTAATTAGGCTCAACAAATGATTGGCGCTACTTTCAATCACCAAAAGCTTTTTATACATTTCGTTAGTTCCGTTATAATCAGCTAAAATTTGCTGTAACGGGCCTAAAATTAAAGTTAAAGGCGTTCTAAACTCATGTGAAATATTGGTAAAGAAATCCAATTTTAATTTGTTGTTTTCTTCAATTCGTTGTGTTTCCAGATATTCCAGTTCAAGTTTTTGTTTCAGTCTGGCTTTCGATTTCATAATCCAGATTAAACCGTAAAGACCTAAACCAATTACAATTCCGTACAACATAAACGCCCAAATGCTTCGCCACGGAGCAGGATTCACGATAACAGTCAGCGTGGTTGGATTCTGATTCCAAACGCCGTCATTATTGGCGCCGCGCACTTCAAATGTATAAGTTCCAGGATTCTGGATTGCAAAATTGGCTTCACTGTTTTTAGTTGTTGTCCAGTTGTTTTCTAAGCCTGTTAAACGATAACTGTATTGATTATTTTTTGATCGAATATAATTTGGAATCGCAAAACTTATAGAGAAATTGGCCTTATCATAATCCAAAGTAATCGTTTTGGTAAAACCAATGCTTTGTTCTAAAATTCCGTCTTTATCGTGCGCATTTACCGTTTCGTTTTTAATTTTCAAATCGGTAATTAAGACTTGCGGAGCATATTTATTTAAGGAAATCTTTGTAGCATCAAAAAATGTTGCTCCAGAAGGGCTTCCGAAATAAAACTGATTTGAATTTAATCTTAAAGCCGAATTATCATTGAATTCATTGCTTGCCAAACCATCTTTCTGATCATAAATAGCAACCGATTTTTTAATTGTATTGTATTTTATAATTCCCTGATTGGTGCTGATCCAAAGATTTTTATCATCATCTTCTAAAATGGAATGAATAGAAGTAATAACGGTGTTTCCGATTCTAAGATTGATTGGATTGAATTTTTTTCCATCAAAATAATGCAATCCTTTTGCTTTTGTTCCTACCCAAATTTTGTTTTGCGAATCTTGAAACAAAGTCAGAATATCATCTCCAGACAAATTCGAATGATCGTAAAAGAAATGCTGAATGGAGTATTTCTGCGGATTGAAATTTCGAAGCGGAATGCGATTGAGTCCGTTTTGAGTTCCAACCCAAAGAAAATTTTGTTTATCGACCAAAATGGCGCGAAGTATATTGTTGGTAAGGAAAACAGGTTTAGTGTTATCATTTCCAATTACATCAAAAGTTTTGCTAATTGTGTTGTAACGAATTAAGCCTTTTCCAAAAGTTCCAATCCATAAAATTGAACCTTCAGTTTTGAGCGTATAAACACCGCTATCTTTTAGTAAGTCACTCAAATCAGAAGCAATTCTGTTGTCTTCAATTCTTTTTGACGCAGTATTATAAGCTGATAATCCTTTCGAAAAAGTTCCAATCCATAAAATATGATCATCAGAAAGGCACATGGCTTTGATGTCATTTTTATTGGTTTGCCCAGTTTTACTGTTAATGTAACTTACAGATTCATTATTTCTGTTGTAAATTGTAATTCCGCCACCTTCAGTTCCAAAATATACGTTTTGGTTTTTATCGGCAATTATAGAACTCACGACATCAAAACTCATCGGAATCTTTTTCGAATTCTGATTGTAATTAGAGAAATTGACATTCGAAATATCCCAAAGATTCACACCTTTATAATAACAGCCAATCCAGACAGAACCCTTTTTATCCATAAAAACCGACTTTACTTTGTCGATTCCGTTAGCGTTATTGCTATTATTGATTTTCTGCAGACTTTTGTCTTTTCCTAAAATATAAATTCCGTCGTAAGCGCCAATCCACAAAGAACCTTGACCGTCAATTACTAAAGATCGAATATCAGTATTGATTTCGTGGTATTTTTCGGCTGATAAAAAAGAAACAAAAGCTTTCTCTTTCGGATTGAATTTCAGAAGCCCTTTGTTTTTTGTTCCAACCCATAAACTGCCGTCTTTTTCTTCAACTACAGATTGAACGTTTAATAAATCGGTAGCATTTAATGGATAATTTTTGAAGAATAGTTTTCCATTCATTCGATTGGTCAGCTTGCATAAACCTTTTGTGGTTCCAATCCAGATTTCGCCTTCTTTGGTTTTTAGAATGCTGAGAATATTGTTACTTGGAAGGCTAGAAGGATCATCATCTGAATGAAAGACAGATGTAAACAGTCCTGATTTTTTGTTGTAAATGGTTAATCCTTTTGATGTTCCAAACCACATTTCGCCCCCAATTTCCCTAATGCTCCAAACCGCATTATTGCCAATTGTATGATTGGCTTTGGTGTGAAGATATCTCGTAAAACGGTTTGAAACGGGATCATAACAGTTTAGACCATTATAAGTTCCTACCCAGATTTTTCCTGAATTGTCTTCGTCAATCACTAAGATATCATTGTTGCTAATCGAAAATTTATCTGCGGGATCGTTCCTAAAAATAGTAAAACGGCTTCCATCATATTTATTCAGACCATCGCGTGTGCCAAACCACATCTGCCCAAACTTATCCTGATGAATGGCAATGACAGAACTCTGCGAAAGTCCGTCGGTTGTTGAAATATTTTTAAGACGATATTTATTTTGGGAAAACAAATTCCCGAAAACAAAGACAATTGCAAGAAAAGCTATTTTAAGTTTCATAGCGGTTAATTTTTTAGGTTCAAAGTTGCAAAGGAGCAGAGGTTCAAAGGTCAAGCAAAGAAAAACTTTGCACCTTTGTACCTTTGAGCCTTTGTACCTATTTCAAGCGTTTTTGTAATTGATAATCATACAAAGAAGGAATCTTCTCAATTGGCGTATTCAAAAATTCAATATAAGGATCGACGTCGTATTTAATTTCAAATTTTGCATTTCCGTGAACACCAATGATTCTGGCAAAAGCGCCATCTTTCATTCCGTACAATAAAACGGGTTTTGAGGCATCTGGATTTTCTACTAGAACATTAAGATTCCAAAAAGTACTGAAAGGTCCATGAGAAGGTTTCCAGTAATCGGCGCCCCCACCTCCAAAAATGGCATAACTATTATTTTTATCGGCTTTTAAATGAACCGTGATATTATCAAATAAATTCTGATGATTAGCTCCGGAATGCTGGTCTAAAACAGGATCTGTAAATATTTCGCAGTCCTGATATATATTTTTAGTTGCAAAAGTGTTGAAACTAAGCGGATGAACAGCCGAATTATAAATTTTCAGATTCTTAACCAAAACATTATGCACACCGCCTAAAGTAACAGTGTAATGTGCTAAATGTGGTCCGTCTGTCGTAATATTCTGAATGGTTATATTGGATACTTCTTCGGCTAAAATTCCGCTGTCAGCATTAGTGATTTTTACATCTTTAACCCAGCTATTGAACAATCGAGTTAAGAAAATACCATTATTTCCAGGCTCAACATGGTGCGCCACTCTAGGAATATCAGGAAAAGTAAAGCGAAGATGCTCAATTCCGACTTCGTTTAAATGTTTCCATTCTACCAATTGCGCCTGATAGCTCGGTTTTATAGCAATGGTTAAAGGCGTTTTTAAAGTGATTTTGGAACCCGAAATTTTAGTGATTTCTACCTGTTGTCTCACAATTGGAAGTTTTGGAAATTTCCAATGATGCGAACCCGGTTTTACTTTAGCTCCCTGATATAAATCTTTTATGATTTCGCCATTTTCACCATCTTTATTAAACAATTGCAATTCGACAACATCGCCAACTTTCAATCCTTTTACATCAGAAACCGTAATAACATGTTCGCCCATTTTGCCGGAACTTACTTTCGCCAACGGATTAGATTCTGGTTCGTATTTATCCAAATATGATTTTACGCGTTCACCCGGAACCTGAGTCCAAATAAAACCGCCTGACCATGCATATTGTGAAAAAGGCAAGTCGATATTATTTTCTGGTTCACGCTGTCTTTTGTCGAAAGTAGTTAGGTATTCACGAAGCTCAGCCAAAACATCCGAATCTTTAAGGTACATCATGGGTCTTGGGCAATAGATTTCGGTTCCGTTTTCAGCAGAACCAGCGCCTCGTAGTACAAAATTGCTTCTTTCGATATAAATAATTTCACTTAAAATAATGCGTCCCTCAGGCAATTGCAGAATTACATTTCCTTCTACAGCATTGGCAGCTTTAAAAGCTTTTAAAAGTGCTTTTGAATCGTCTAAATTGTCATTTGCTTTTACGCCAAAATCAACTGCATTTATAATTTTTCCGTTAGCTTCAGGAATCTGACTTTCGCCAAAGCGATATCCTGCATAACTAAAATCAGGCAGATAATCGGTTTTTGAAGTTAAAATTTTGGGTATTTCCTGCGCCAGTATTGAGTTTATAAAAAAGCCACAGGATATAAGAATGGCTTGGCGAATCATGGTTTTGTGGTTTTTGTGGTTAGTTAGTTTGTTTTTGTTTTTGCCACGAAGGCACTAAGGCTCGAAGATTTTTTAAGCTTTTTGTTTTAGTCTCGTAAAGTCGCGAAGTCGCAAAGTTTTTTTTGTTTCACGCAGATTTTTAAAAGATTTAAGCAGATATGCGCAGATATTTATCATAATAAAATCTTCTATAATCTGCCAAATCTGCGTAAAAAATCCTTTTAATCTGTGGCTTAAAAAAACTTCGAGCCTTAGTGCCTTTGTGGCAAAACAAATTATAAAGATCGTTTGATCCCTATTTCAAGTCCGCGTAGTTCTGCCAAGCCTCTTAAACGGCCAATTGCAGAATAACCCGGATTTGTTTTTTTCTTTAAATCATCGAGCATTTGATGTCCGTGATCAGGACGCATTGGCAAAGTGTTGTTGTTTCTTTTTTCAACTTCTAAAATTGCTTTTACAACTTCGTACATATCAACATCGCCTTCTAAATGGTTTGCTTCGTAAAAGCTTCCTTCTTCATCGCGTTGCGTGCTTCTCAAATGGATAAAATTCATTTTATCGCCATGACGTCTCACAATTCCAGGCAAATCATTATCAGCTCTAACACCGTATGAACCTGTACACATTGTAAATCCGTTTGATTTTGACGGAGCAGCGTTCATTAATTCAATCAAATCCTCTTCTGTACTAACCACTCTAGGCAAACCTAAAATCGGGTAGGGTGGATCGTCTGGATGAATCGCCATCAATACGCCCTTACTTTCAGCAACAGGAATAATTTCTTTTAAAAAGTGAAAAAGATTATTCTTTAAAGTCTGTCTGTCAATATGATTGTAAGCGCTTAAAGTCACAAGAAAATCTTCAACCGTGTAAGCTTCTTCTGCACCCGGAAGTCCAGCCAAAATATTTTGCTGTAATTTGATTTTATCTTCTGGAGTCATGGCTTCAAAATAGCTTTTTGCTTTTTGCTTCTGCTCTTCAGAATATTCGTTTTCTGCGCCTGGTCTTTTCAAAATAAACAATTCAAAAGCAGCAAAAGCATTGATGTCAAAACGTAAGGCTTTAGAACCGTCTTCAACTGTATAAGATAAATCGGTTCTTGACCAATCTAAAACAGGCATAAAGTTATAGCAAACGCATTTAATGCCGCACAAAGCCAGATTTCTGATGCTTTCTTTGTAATTTTCAATGTATTGCAAATAATTTCCAGTCTGCTTTTTAATGTCTTCGTGAACCGGAATACTTTCTACAACCGACCAAGTTAATCCTGAAGCACCTTTTTTTGGATCGCCATCTTCATGCTCGATTTCAACTTTTCGTTTAATGATTTCGTCAATGCTCCAAACCTCTCCGTTTGGAATGTGGTGTAAAGCTGTTACAATTCCGGTTGCTCCAGTTTGTTTAATATCTTGTAAAGAAACAGGGTCATTTGGTCCGAACCATCTTAATGTTTGTTCCATTTTGTATTATGTTGTTTTGTGAGTTAGTTTTTAAATGCTTGTTGCCGCAAATCCGCCGTCAACTTTTAAGATTGTTCCTGTTACGAATTTTGACATGTCGCTGCATAAAAATAAAAGCGCACCATCAATATCTTCTGGAGTTCCGAATCTTCCCATTGGCGTGTGATCTATAATTTTTTCGCCTCTCGGAGTTAGTTTTCCTTCTGGGGTTAACAGTAAAGCACGGTTTTGTTCGCCAATAAAAAATCCAGGAGAAATAGCGTTTACGCGAAGTCCTTCGCCATATTTTTGAGCCAATTCAACCGCCATCCATTGCGTGAAATTATCAATAGCAGCTTTAGAAGCAGAATACCCCACAACTCTCGTTAAAGGTCTTTGTGCCGATGCCGATGAAATGTTGATGATATTTCCTGATTTCTGTTTTGCAAAAAGTTCAGCAAAAACTTGAGTTGGAAGCATCGTTCCGATAATATTCAAATCGATAACTTTTTGCAGATCATCGCTTTTCATATCATAAATGGCTTGATCTGGCTGAATGGTTGCGCCTGGCATATTTCCGCCTGCAGCATTGATCAAAATATCAAGACGCCCGTATTTTTCAACGATAAAATCTCTTGCTTTTTCTACTTCTTCTTTATTTAAAACATTGGCTTGAACAGCAAAACTTTTTCCGCCATTTGCTTCAATGTCTTTTACTGTATTTTCGGCTTTTTCTAAAGATTGAGAAACGATTCCGACAATAACGCCTTGCTGTGCCAAAACATTTGCAAATCGGCTTCCCAGAACACCAGCACCGCCTGTTATTAATGCAATTTTTCCTTTTAAATTAAATATTGAATCCATTTTAATTTTTAATTTTTAATTTTCAATACTTTAAATTCCAAATTCCAATTTGGAAATAAAGCACATTTTTGTATAATTAATTTTTACTTTTTAATTAGTCTAATCAGTTCAAACTGAGTTTTTGGAATTTGGGTTTTAAAATTTGGAATTTATTTTCTGATAGTTTCAATCAGTTCCAAAACCCTCTTAGTTTCTTTTTCGATTGTTTCGTAAGCATTAAATTGCATTACTTCTTTACTGATTAATTTGCTTCCCATTCCAACAGCAGAAACTCCCGCTTTAAACCAAGTCTCAATACTTTGACGAGTCGTGTCAACACCTCCAGTTGGCATAAAAATTAAATCTGGAAAAACATCTCTGATACCGCTCATAAAGTCAGGCCCTAAAATATTTCCTGGGAAAAGCTTGATGAATTTTACACCAGCATTTTCAGCCGCAATAATTTCTGTCGGAGTCATACAGCCTGGAGCATATAAAACTTCTTTAGCAATTAGAAACGAAGCTATTTCAGGAACAAATCCTGGGCTTATAAAAAAGTCAGCTCCTTCTAAATAATAAGTTTCTGCTTGCGCTAAATTTTTGATGGTTCCAATTCCTAAAAGCATTTCAGGCATTTCAGCATTTCTTATTTCAACTAATTTTTTGAAGTTTGAAAGTGCTTCAGGGCCACGGCTTGTATATTCTACAGCTCTGATTCCGGTGTTGTAAAGCGTTTTTAAAATAGCAACACTTTTATCTTCGTCGGCATTAAAATAGAGGGGAAGCATTCCTTGTTTTAAAATAACCTCTATGGAATTCTGAATGGTACTCATAATTCTATTTTTACTTTAATAACAATTTTTTTCAAAGGTCCGCTTCCAATCATTGCAGAATGAACATCTTCTGGAAACAGAATTGTAAATTGATTTTCTTTGATTTCAAAAAACATATCGGGTTTATCATGAAAGAAACGAACATCTCTTTCGTCGCTGTAATCACCATTTGGACTGATGCATTTTTCTCTAGGTTTCCATGCAAATGTTTCTGGACCAATTATAGAAATTTGGATATCGATGTTTTTGTCGTGGCACTCAAAACCTTTAATGCTTTCTTCTCTAGTGCTTCCTTCGCCAACAATTACAATTAGTTTTAGACCTTCACCAATTTCATAAGCTCCTTCTTCAAGATTGGCAATATCATTTTGGTTTACATAATCAAACGCTTTTTTGAAATTTGGATGCAGACCGTAATATTTTGCTGCATTATGTAATGAGTCTATTATCATTTTGTACGGTTTTTATTTTTGTTTTTTGATGTTATGTGTATATTTGCGTGTGCGTACACGGTAATTCTACAAATGTATGCAAAATGTGATGCAAAACAATTTATTTGTGACAAAATAAATTAATTTTACCGCACTGCTTTTATATTTTTAACTTAAAAAGAATCAATATCATAACAATAAAAAAAATTGCCGAATTAGCGAATGTCTCTGCTGGAACAGTAGACAGAATCATACACAAACGTGGACAAGTGGCGCAGGAAACCGTTGATAAGGTGAATGCCATTATTGAAGAGTTTGGTTATACGAGAAATATTCTGGCAAGCAATCTGGCGCTAAACAAGAAATTTCATTTTGCTGTTTTTCTTCCAAAATCTGAAACTTTAGAGTATTGGAAAAGTCAGGCAGATGGTATTGAAAAAGCGGCTTTGGAGTTCAGCAAATTCGGAATCGTGTTAGATTATTTTTTCTACGATTATAATGTGGTGTCTTTTAAAGAAACGGTGCAACAAGTAATGCATTTTGAATGCGACGGTTTGCTATTTGCTCCAATCTTTTATGATGATTCGGTTCGGTTTTTAAAAGAATACGAAAAGAAAAATATTCCGGTTGTGATGATCGATTCGAATATTTCTGAAGAAAACCAGCATGCTTATGTTGGGCAAGACGCTTTTCAGAGCGGTTATTTAGCGGGAAGGTTAATCAGTTTTGCTGTGAAAAATGAAAGACAGGTTCTAATTTTTAAAATAACGCGTGAAATTGAAAGTACTTCTGTCTACCAACAACGCATTAAAGGATTTTATTCCTATTTTGAAGATCATAACGAATTGACCAACTTCAAGTTCTCAGAATTTACTTTAAAAGATTCTGGAATTGATCAATTGAGTTTGGAAATGTTTTCGGGAATAAACAGTGTTTTTGTACCCAATTCCAGAGCTTATATTGTGGCTGAGTTTTTAAATAAAAACAATATAAAAGGCGTTCGAATAATTGGTTTTGATTTGCTGAAAGAAAATATAGAATATCTAAACAAAGGCGTAATCGATTTTTTAATTAATCAAAGACCAGAAGAGCAGGGATATTTGGGAATCAATTATTTGTATAAAAAACTGGTGCTTCAAGAAGAAACGGAAAAGACGCATTATATTCCGTTAGAGATTATTTTGAAGGAGAATTATTTTCCTACTAGAAGATAAATATATTTCAAACATAGCCCGTGGTTTCAACCACGGGAACACAATGCATAATATCAATTCGTTTCCCGTGGTTGAAACCACGGGCTATATTTAAAAAAAATTTGCATCTTAGCGTCTTAGCGGCAAAAATATCACTTCTTAACCTTCACAACCAAAGGATTATTAATCTTCTCAGCAAAAGCACTCAAATATTTTTCCCATTCCTGTTTGGTTTGAAACGGACTTCCTTTTTTCCATCCAAAACCAACGTAATAAATGGCTTTATTGTTTTTTACTGAAATAGTTCCGTACAGATTACTTAAATCTTTTTCGTCTGTTACGTGATTATCAAAGCTAATTAATGAACCTTTTGGAGCCACTAAACCAATTCCGATTTCAGAATCATCGATAGGTTCCCAGTAGCTCAACCAGCCTTCTTTTACATTGGTTCCAATAGTTCCTTTTTTATCATGAAGCGTTAATCCAGCAGCAATTTCTTTAGTTCCGGTAATATGAATTTCAAAACGAGAAAGCTGAGAACCATAATCCAAACTGATTAATTTCGATTCTGTGATTTTATTGCCTTTAGCATCCCAATCTGCATAAGTCAAAATAAAACTCGTTCTTATTGGACCCGTTGTAATAGTTTTCCAGCTGATGAAATTTTTGGAGAAATAATATTTTCCGTCAACATTTACTGCAATTCCACCCACACCGCGACTGTCACCTACATGAAAATTGTCCAAACCTTCTCCCGTGTCTTTATGATACGTTCCAGTTCCGTTGGTAGCTTTTTCATACCATTTATTAATGATCGGATAATCGACTCTTTTTAACCATGCGTCAATTCCGCTGGTTAAAGTTCCACCTGGAATTTTATCTTCCACCATTTTTTGAGCTACAGGACCGTAAGTCCTAAATGCGACTTTGTTGTTTTCCCAAGCATAATCGTCTGTTCGTTCTGGAACAAAACGAGAATAGCAACTAACAACTTTTGAGGCAGAAGGATTTGTTCCAACTAAAATTTCAAAATCTTGTTTTGATGAAGCTTTTATTTTTGGCTGAAATAAAAGTAAATCTGCATTTCCATCACCGTCATTATCTACAGTTTGAGTTTCTAAAAATGCATTTCCATTTTTTACAACATAATCTTCGAGTTTAGCATTGGCAGCTAATCCAAGAGATTTTTTAGTTAATTCTATGGTTTCAAATTCTCTGTCAACTTTTAAATGGTTGGTAATAGTGATGGTTTTATTCTGAGAAAAAGCAGCAAAATTGGCTGTCAGAATGGTTATGATAAAAAGATGTTTTTTCAAAATTCTGTGGGTTTTAATATTTTAAAAATAGGTTTGATAGGATTATAAAAGTACAAATCAAAACGGAATCGAAAATACAGAATAGGAGTAATTCTGTACAGAAGTTTGAAAATGAACAGAAAAGCTTTGAAAATGAAATGGATTATTTTTTGTAATTTACATTTCCTGATTTTGATTTCGGGAGATTATATAAATAAATGAAAATCAACAGAAATGGTTAAATGTATTATTTTCGATTGTGACGGAGTTTTGGTCGATACAGAAAAAATAGGTAACGGAATATTGCTATCTATGGCACAGGAACATGGATTTGAAATGGAATTGGAAGATGCTTATCGACATTTTAACGGTCGAAACCTAAAAGATTGTTTCAGGCATATCGAAGAAGCAATTGATCAAAAACTTCCAGAAAACTTTGAAATAGAATATCGCGAAAAGAGTTTTGAGGCTTTTAAAACTCAGGTAAAACCAATGGAAGGCATTGTAGATTTTATCGAAAATATTAAAAAATTGAAGATTCCGTATTGCGTTGCGTCGAGCGGACCCGTAGATAAAATTCGTTTAAATCTTGAAGTTGCGGGATTGTTGGATAGATTCGAAAATAAAATATTCAGTTCATATCAAATTGGCAGCTGGAAACCAGAACCTGGAATATTTCTTCATGCGGCAGCAACAATGGGTTTTGAGGTAAAAGACTGTGTCGTGGTTGAAGATAGTAAAGCTGGCGTGAAGGCAGGAGTAAGCGGCGGATTTAAAGTTTATGGTTTTGCAAATGGTTTTAATAATGAAGATTTAGAAGAAGAAGGAGCGGAGCTTTTTAGTTCGTATGAAGAATTAAGCGAGAAACTTGGATTTTAAGATGTACTTATTTTGTTTCAAGTTTCAAGTTTCAAGTTTCAGGTTTTAAGTTTTAGGTTTTAGGTTTCATGTTTTAAATTAAACCCGACAGATTTTAAAAACCTGTCGGGTTTGTTTTTACGATTAAATTATTCCGTTAGGAATATTTGGTCGGTAGAAAAATAAAAACGCATTTGCATAGTGTCCTATAGGGACACCTGTTTTTGCGTAATGAATGTTATACGTATGTTCAAACGTTCCTACGGAACGTGTAACTCTGAATCTAATTCGAAAATCTACCAACCAGACATTCCTACGGAATGAAGAACATCTTTTTGCACTTTGACAAAGTTTAATTTTCTAATCGTCACATTTTCTAATTATCAAATTCTCTTATTAAAATGTAATTTGTTGCATTAAAATAAAATTTTATATATTTGAGTTTAAGTATTCTCTTTTTTATTTTAATAATAATGAATAATTGTTATTGATACATTTAAAAGCGAAGAATGTTTTTGTCTAGAAAATGACTTTTCCCAAAGAAGCATTTTTCCAAATTGTGATTTCAAAATAAATCACAAAACTAACCTACAGACTGCTACAGAATGATGAAATTTAAAACTAGAATTTTACTTCTATTCCTATTATTTTCTCTGGTTATCAATTCTCAAATCAAAAAGATTGGAGTTCCTTTTATAGCCAATTATAATCCGAAAACTTATAAAGCAGCATCAGAGAATTGGGATGTTTTACAAGATTCTAAAGGCATGATGTTTTTTGCCAATCATTTCGGAATCATGCAATTCGATGGTGTGCGTTGGGCGATTGTGACACAGCCAGAAAACCGCAGTATGGTTCGTTCTATGGCAATTGATCAAAATGATAAAATATATGTTGGCGCTCAAGGCGATTTTGGCTTTGTAATTCAGCTTCCAAATGGGCAATATCAATATACTTCCTTGGTAAAACTGCTTCCTAAATCGGCTCGGAATTTTGGAGATGTGCTTCATACCGTTATTCGAAATAATGAAGTTGTTTTTTTCTCCTATGAAAGACTTTTTATTTTTAAGAACAATAGAATCAGGGTCATAAATGCAAAAATAGCTTTTGATGATTTCTTCGAAGTTGGAAAAGATATTTATGTTTCGGATAACGAAAAAGGATTATTAAAACTAAAAAATAATGCTTTAGTTCCGGTAGAAAATGGTCAGAAATTTATAGGGATGCAGGTTAGAAAGATCTTTCGAACGGAAAGTGGTTTTTTACTATTTACTCAAAAAAATGGTCTTTTTACTTTTAATGAAAATCAAATAAAACCATTTGTAACTGAAGTTGATCTTTTATTAAAACAGAATCAGATTTCGGCAGGAATTCAGCTTTCTGATGGATATTTCGGAATTGGGACTCGCCAATCGGGGTTAATAATTATAGATGGTGAAGGACATTTGATTCAGCATATTGATAAACAAATGGGACTTCAGAATGAATATGTGACGAATTTTAAAATTGATAAAGAAGGAAATTTGTGGGTGACACTTAAAGGTGGAATTTCGTTAATTCAGATTTCTTCTCCTTTGTCAAAAATTATTGATGGCACTAATTCTGAGACCAAAATCTATTGCAGTCAGATTTATCAAAATAAATTGTATATCGGTACAGACAACGGCTTATTTTGGCTAAATTGGGAAGCTTATAAAAGTGGAAAAAGAGAAAACGTAACCTTTCAGCATATTTCTGGAATGTCTGAAATGGTTTGGAATGTGGGCGTTTTTGGAAATTCGTTGTTGGCTTTTGAAAAAAACGGAATATTCGAAATCAGTGGAAATTCCGCGAAAGCGTTAGCCAAAATTGATGGCGCTTGGCAGGGAATTCTAATTCCGAATCATCCTAATTTATTGCTTGTTGGCGGTTATACGGGATTATATCTCTTGAAGAAAATAAATGGTTCTTGGGTTTTTCAGCATCGTATAAAAGGTTTTGCAGAAAGCAGCAGAATTATGGAAACCGATAAACAGGGAAATATCTGGATCGCGCACGGATACAAAGGGATTTACAAACTAAAATTCAATGCCGCTTTTGATTCCGTTATTGATATTCAGTTTTATAATGACAAAAATGGATTTCCTTCGAGTTTATTTTTGAATGCATTCAAAATTGAAAATCAGATTTTGTTTGGAACGACAAAAGGCGTTTACAGGCAGGATTTATCTTCAAAAAAAATGATTCCAGATCAAGTGTTTAAAAAGTATCTCGGATTGGATAGCCATATTCGATTATTAAAACAGGATCATCAGGATAATATCTGGTACATTTCTGGTGAAAATACGGGGAAAATGAATAAGCTGAAAAATGGAAGTTTTAAGATTGAAGAACTTCCTTTTCGAAAACTTGGGTATTTGTATGTTCCTGGTTTTGAAAATATTCAGACTACAGAAAGTGGCGACGTTTTCTTTGGAACACAAGAAGGATTAATTCATTACAGCGCAATTAAAAACAAGAAATATCAAACGAAGTATAAAGCCGTTATTTCTGAAGTAAAATGTATTTTCCCGAAAGACAGTCTACTGTATTCCAGCCGTTACGATGTGCTCCCAAACAAAACAGGATCGGTAAATGATAAACTTTCGACTGTACTTTCGTATTCTAATAATGCGCTTCATTTTTCTTTTGCATCGCTTTGTTTTGAGGATGCAGATGCAACAAAATACGAATATTGGCTGGAAGGATTTGAACCAACTTGGTCAGATTATAGTCTTCAGACAGAAAAAGAATATACCAATTTGCCCGAAAACGAATATGTTTTTCATGTAAGGGCAAAAAACATGTATGATGTAGTGAGCGAAGAAGCCGTTTTTCACTTTAAAGTTTTACCGCCTTGGTATAGAACTTTTTGGGCTTATTTATTTTATTTCGCGATTTATAGTATTGTAATTTATTTAATTGTTAGATATCAGAAATCGGTTGCTGGGCGTCAGCGTCGTCAATTAATAGAGAATCAGGAAAAAGAATTGCTTCGAAGCCGTGCAGAACTTAATGAACAGAAACTGACATTTGAACAGCAAAATATGGCAATTGTGCGCGAGAATCTTCAAACAACTATAAATCTGAAAAATGCTAAAGTGGCTTCAAATACAGTCAATTTGATTCATTTAAATGAAATTTTACTTTCGATAAAAGAATTAATCGGACAGATTGATAAGAAGAATGATCCGAATGTAAATTTCAGTCTGCTGACAAAAATCAATAAATTGATTGATCACGAATTGCAGGGCGACAAACATTGGAATGAGTTTGAAGAAATCTTTAATCAATTGCACGATAATTTTATGCAGCGGTTAAAATCGACTTATCCAGAACTGACTCCTCGTGATATGCGTTTGTGTGCTTATCTGAGAATGAACTTTAATACAAAAGAAATTGCACCGCTTTTAGGAATTTCGGTTAGAGGAGTTGAAGATACCCGTTATCGCATTCGCAAAAAATTACAGCTTCCGTCAGATACTAATATCACCGAATTCATTCTTAATTTTTAATTTTTCTCGTAAAAGTGAAATCTGATGTGATTTTATGCATTTCATCGATGATTTGTTACATTTCTTCGATAGTACCGTAGTCAAACCGTACTCCAAAATGTAAGTCTAGCCTGATTTTTTAGTTAATATTGCCCTGTTGTTGTCGGAAAATAAATCTGTTTTTTAATAAAGCAGTATTTGTTGAAGAAATAATATTTTACTAACTAAAACCTATTTAAAAATGAAGGAAAATGACTTTTTTTTCGGCCGACCACCGAAAAGCAATTCTTATTTATTTAAACAATTTTGTATTGCAGTTTTATTCTTAATGCTGCCATTTCTTAAAACTCATGCCCAATGTAATACGCTCGTTTGGTCTGATGAATTTAATGGCACAACGGTAGATTTAACCAAATGGCAGAGCATTTCAGGAAACGGTTGTCCGTCACTTTGCGGATTTGGAAATGCTGAGGCACAGCGCTACGACCCGAATCAGGCGACAATTGTAAAAGAAGGAACAAACAGCTATTTGAACATTCAGGCGAAGTATGAGCCGAATGCTTCATTTCCAGATCAGCCGTATGCTTCTTCAAAACTGACTACAGAGGGAAAGTATTCTTTAAAATACGGTAGAGTAGAAGCCCGTATGAAGTTATCTAACGGACAAGGAGCATGGCCAGCTTTTTGGATGCTTCCTGTAAATGGAAACTGGCCGTATACTGGTGAAATTGATATTATGGAAGCCAAACACAGAAATCCGCAATCTGTGGACGGAACGATTCATTATGATGGAAACGGATATCATTTTACGGGCAGAAGCTATAGTTCTCCAACAGATTTATCATCAGATTTTCATGTCTACGCAGTAGAATGGGGACCAAATTATATTAAATGGTTTGTTGATGATGTTTTGTTTCATACAGCAACGCCAAATACGACAGTTAATGGCGGATGGCCTTTTAACGATAGTCAGTTTTATATTATTTTAAACCTTGCTGTTGGTAGTGCAGGAACGCCTTACACTAGTGTAAATGGAGCTGGAGTAGCGCCAGTTCCGAGTGATTTCCCAGCTAAATTACAAGTCGATTATGTTCGTGTTTACGATGGGAGTTTTAAATATGCGGTAACAGGCGATAACAAAGTGTACCAAAATGAAACTAGTAAAACCTATTCTGTAAATGCAATTGCGGGGGCGACCTACAACTGGACTGTTCCAGCGGGAGCAACAATTGCATCAGGGCAGGGAACAAATTCGATTACCGTAAATTGGGGAACTTCTGGAGGAGATGTTTCTGTAGCTGCAACAGTTTCAGGTTGTAATGTTAATACTTATAAATTGACGGTTGCAACTGAACCCGCATTGCCAGTGGAAAAAATACATGAAGATTTTCAAAGTAATCGAAATGTATTGTATCCAGTAAAAACGGGAGTTTTGACAGAAGCTGTTGCGAATCCTTCTGCCACAGGAATTAACACATCGGCTTTGGTTGGAAAATATGTTCGAAATTCAAGCGAATTATACGATGTTTTGAATATCAGAAACGTAACCATCACGAATGCGAATGATTATGTTTACGGAAGAAAAAGATTGTCGTTTGATATTTATACTTCGGCTCCGGTTGGAACAAAAATTTCGATGCAGTTGGAAAATAGCAATGTAACAACTGCAACCAATTATCCGTCAGGAAGACATAGTGGTTTTAAAGCGACAACAACGGTTCAGAATAAATGGGAAACAATTGAATTTGAGTTCGAAAAAGTAATCGATCCGAATACAAGTGCATTAGCAATTAATAATGTTGTAATTCTTTTTGAATCAAATTCAAATTCTGGAGCAACGTATTATTTTGACAATCTACTGACAAAAGCAGCACCAGAAAAACCAATTATTGCAACAGATGTTCTGCAAAACTATGATGGAGCCAACAAAATCATAAAAGGAACTACAACTGGAACATATTCTGTTGTGGCAAATCCGGGTTCAAATTCGGTTAACTCTTCCGCAAATGTGGCAAAATATGTTCGTAATGTTTCAGAACAGTACGATGTGCTTTTCTTTAATACACAAACTTCTATTGAAGATGCTGGTTTATTTAAAAATCAGACTAATAAAATCATGATTGATGTGTATACAACGGCGCCAATTGGAACGGTTGTAAGCATGAATTTTGAAAACAGCGCGACTTCGCTTCCAGCAAATTATCCGACAGGAAGAAATAGTAATTACGTAGCCATTACAACCAAACAAAATCAATGGGAAACATTAACTTTTTACTATAATTCCAGTCCGGATGCTGGAACTTCAAACTTAGCAGTGAACCAAATGGTTTTATTGTTTAATTCTGGATCGTTTACAAATGATACGTACTATTTTGATAACATCAGAATTGGCTCAACCAAACTTCCAGATACTTTTACGGCAGGTGTAGTGTATGAAGATTATCAAACAATTCACAATATTACATTTAGAGATGCAATTGGAACTTATACAGCAAACACAGCAAATCCAAATGCAAGCGGAATCAATACTTCTTCGAATGTTGGAAAATACGTTCGTAAGTCAACAGAATTGTATGATAACTTCTCATTCAATACGACTTTAAATAACATTGGAGATTTTAAAGCGGGAACAAAAAAATTCGCGATGGATGTGTATACTTCTGCACCAGTTGGATCAATCATTTCATGGCAGGCAGAAAGCAGCGCTTCGGTTCCGTCCAATTATCCTGTTGGAAGACACAGTATTTATCAAGGAGTTGTAAAACAAAGCAATGCTTGGCATACCATTACTTTTACGTATGTAAGCACGCCTGATGCGTCTACTGCAGATACTGATGTAAACCGTTTTGTTTTCTTGTTTGAGCCAGGAACTAACTCTGGAAACACTTATTATTTTGACAATTTAAGAGCTTTAAATTTAGTCTCTACAGAAACTCCAGCAGGATTGCCTTCACCTTGGATTAGTACAGATTTAGGTGCTGTTACGCCAGCGGGAGAAGCGACACACTCAAGCGGAACTTATACTATCAAAGGAGCAGGAAACGATATTTGGGACACAAGCGATCAGTTTCAGTTTGTAAATCAGTCTATAACTGGAGATGCCGAAATTATTGCTAAAGTAAATTCATTAACCAACACTAACACGTATGCAAAGGCAGGTGTAATGTTTCGTGAAACGCTTACAGCGACTTCAAAACATGCTATGACAGATGCAAGTGCTGCGGCAGGAATTGAATTTTTAACTCGTGATACTATTTCGGGAGTTACAACTGCTACGGTTACAACAGGAGCTGCTCCAAAATGGGTTCGTTTGGTAAGATCTGGAAATGTATTTACTTCTTATGCTTCTGATAACGGAACTACATGGACACAAGTTGGAACGCCAAAAACAATTGCAATGGCGAATACAATTTATGTGGGAATGGCAGTTACATCTCACGCTAACGGAACATTAGCAACAGGAGTTTTCAGCGATGTAACGGTTAGAAATATTACTGCAAACCCGAATGTGAATTTAGCTTTAGGAAAAACTGCAACGGCATCTACAGAAGAAAATGTAACGCTTTCTGCTAGTAAAGCAACTGACGGAGACGCAACAGCATCAAGATGGGCAAGCTCTTTTGCCAATGCTACGGAATGGATTTATGTAGATTTAGGAAGCAATTATACGCTTAATCGTGTCGTATTAAAATGGGAAGCCGCTTATGCGACTCAATACAAAGTACAGCTGTCGACAGATAATGTTTTCACAGAAAATGAAACTATCAATACACAAACAGCAAGCGATGGCGGAACTGATGATTTAGCGGTAAGTGGAACAGGAAGATATCTGCGTATTTTATGTACAGCAAAAGCTTTGGCTCCTTACGGATATTCATTGTATGAAATTGAAGCTTACGGATCTTCGTCAACGGCTAGAATGGCTTTGAATGTTGAAGAAGAACCTCAAACGGAAGAAACTGTTTTTGCAGTATATCCGAATCCGACGAATAATTATGTTCAAGTTTCATCTCCTGAGAACTTAGACAATAAAGTCATTACCATTTATGATAACACAGGAACTTTGATTTTACAAAACAAACCTCAAGGAAATGAAAGCGTAATTGACGTAAGTAAACTTCGCAGAGGAATTTATATTCTAAACTTCAAATCAGATCAAAAAAGCTGGACTAAGAAGCTGATTAAGAAGTAATTTTTTAAATCCGTTGGGTGCAATTTAATGAAATGCCAATTGCACCTAACGGATTATTTAGTCATTAATTTGAAAATGGCTTTGGTTTAAAATCTATTTATTAATCCCAAATTATTTAAATATGAAAAAAATTAGACTTCAAAGATTTTCTTTACTGACAGCACTTTTTTTAGTGTTTTCAAGCCTGACGCATGCTCAAGGGCCTGTGCCATTTACAATTAGTAATAATTCCACTTTCGCAGATAGCGATCTTTATGTGGCGATTGTCGGAATCGACTATACCACAGGAAACCATGTTTGGGTAAATGCCAAAACAAGTCAGGTTTTGCCAATGAGTGCTTCTTACAATACCGTTACAGGACCAACTTATGGTGGAAATACAGGTCCGGGACAAAACTCAAAATATGCAGCCTGTTTTACCAAACTGAGTGAGATTCCAAACAAAACCTTCACTTTACCTTTAATTGCGGGGTGCCGAGTTTTTATTTCTAAAGGCTCACAATTGTATTTTTACTTTTTCGGTGCCAGCGGAGCGCCTTCAGGATATGCATCGCCAAATCCGCAGAATGCTACAGATCCAAATCAGGAAATTTTGTATGAAATGATCGAATTGACTAATAATCAATACGGTTTCTTCGGAAATCCGACAAGAGTAGATTCATACAAATATCCAATGGGATTGGAATTATTTGGCGCTAACGGCTATCAAAAGAAAGTAGGCGATTTGAAAAAACACGCTGATATTGTTGCCGCTTTTAAAGCGAATGTTCCAGCAGAATTTCAAGGTTGTGTAAACGATGCAACGGGAGAAATTACTGCGCCATCAAAAACTCCAGCTTATGCACAAGGAGGACCGTATGAAAACTATTTAAAATCTTACATTGATGCCATTTGGAATAAATACAAAAATGAAGATTTAATATTTTATGCAGGAGATGCAGGAGTTTTTAAAGGAAGAGTTATTGGTGAGCAATTAGAAATGGTGGGACAGTCTGGAGCTTTTGTTGGAAGAACTGGACGCGTTCAAAACCGACCAACAACACAAGAAGCTCTTGAAGGAAAAGGTGTTTTGGATAGAAGATTGGTTGACGGAGATTTGGATCTAGTTATTCAGGCACAATTGACAGCCGCAATTAATCGACATGTTGTGAATACTACAACGGCAAATCCGGGTCAGCAGAATTGGTACGATGCATCAAAATATTATCAGACAAACCCAACTAATCATTATTCTAAATTTTGGCATTTGCCAGGAATTAATATTGATAATCTAGCTTACGGATTTGCTTATGATGATGTTGCAGATCAGTCGCCGTCGCTTCATTCGCCACAGCCAACCAAAGTTATTGCAACGTTTGGAGGTTATTACGGACTTACAACGCCTTCGGTTCCAGCTACAACAGATGTTATTACAGTTTACAAAGATTGCAACTACACAGGATTCTCAGGCGGATTAACGATTGGAGATTACAATTTGGCTCGTTTGAATTCTTTAGGAGTTTTAAACGATGATATTTCTTCACTTAAAATTACTCAAGGTTATCAAGCGATTTTATATCAAGATGATAATTTTGGAGGCGCTTCAACCGTAATCAATTCTGATAATTCTTGTTTGAATACGACTTGGAATGATAAAGTGAGTTCGATTAGAATTATTGCAAACGGAACGGCAACTTTAGGAAACCAAACTTTCTTTCTTCAAAACAGAAATAGCGGTTTATACATGGACGTTTGGAATTCAAGCATGTCAAATGGAGCAGGAATCAATCAGGGCGCTTTGAATTCTGGAAACAATCAGAAATTTACTTTTACGCATTTAGGCGACGGAATGTATAAAATCATTGCCAATCATAGTGGCATGTCAATGGATATCAATAATTTCAATAAAGCCAATGGCGCAAGAGTAGAGCAATATCCATACAATGCAACAACAAATCAGCAGTTTATTTTGGTTTCTACAGGAGATGGCTATTATAAAATTGTTGCCCGTCACAGCGGAAGAATTGTTGAGGTAGCAGGAGCAAGTACTGCTTCTGGAGCGATTGTTCAGCAGTGGGATAATAACAATCAGACTTGCGGACAATGGAAATTAGTTCCCGCAACAAGCTCACAAACTTCAGTATTGATTCAAGCAGAAGATTATTCGGCCATGAGCGGAATTCAAGTAGAAGCAACTACAGATACAGGTGGCGGATCAAATGTTGGTTATGCAGAAACGGGAGATTGGCTGGCGTATAACAGCATTAATTTTCCAACAACAGGTTCTTATTTAATTGAATACCGAGTAGCAAGCGCTGTTACTGGCGGAAGATTATCTGCAGATTTAAATGCTGGAGCGATTGTTTTAGGAAATGTTGATATTCCGAATACAGGAGGATGGCAGAACTGGCAAACGGTTTCGCAAACCGTAAATGTAAATGCAGGAACATATAATTTCGGAATCTATATTCAGAATACAGGAATGAACATTAACTGGATTAAAATCACAAAAGTGGCAGGAACAGCAAGAATGGCTGCAACTGAAACAGTAGAAGAATCAGAAGAAACGGTTTTAAATGTGTATCCAAGTCCGGTCGAAAATACATTGTATGTTACCACAGATTTATCTGGAGGAACAGCAAAAATTGTAGACTCTCAAACAGGAGCTACTGTAGTTTCTCAAAAAATAAGTAACAATAGTTTTGATGTTTCGCACCTCAGAAAAGGAATTTATTTTATAGTTCTTGAAAAAGATGGCAAACAAACAATCAAGCGATTCATAAAGAAATAGTTTTAAAAAGTGATCTCAGGCTTTAGAGTTTAGATGCTAATTTAGGTAGTGTTAGTTCTGCGAAAATTAGATTACAAATCAAATCTAAAATATAAAGTCTGAAATCTAAAATCAGAATATAGAACTCAAGTAACCGTCCCAACATTTACGAGTTTATTAATCTATTAAAACAATTATTATGAAAAACAATTACCGAAGAATGCTGCAGAAATGCATGATTATTTTAATGCTGGGTGTTTTTAATTTTTTGACAGCCCAAAAGAAAGTTATTGCTTATGTCCCAAATTGGATCGATTTAAATTCTTTTTCAAGTACAATTCAGTACAGTAAATTGACGCATATTAATATTGCGTTCGAAAATCCTGATGCCAATGGTTACTTAAGTTTTAATTCAGGAAGTAATGCCATTATCAATGCGGCGCACGCGCAAAACGTAAAAGTTTTTGTATCGCTTGGAGGAGGTTCTGTTTCAGAAGGCGGATCAATTCGCGATAATTATTTCAATTTAATTACTCCAGCCAACAGAACGGCTTTTATTCAGAAAATCTACGATTATGTGGTGGCACACAATTTTGATGGAGTAGACGTTGATTTGGAAGGTCCAGCAATTAATGGCGATTACGGCGGATTTGTAATTGCTTTGGCTAATAAATTGCATGCCAATGGTAAACTGATTTCAGCAGCGCTTTCAGAAGGATATGGTGGTGCCAATGTACCTTCATCTACTTTTGCAGCTTATGATTGGATCAATATCATGGCTTATGACGCAACTGGGCCTTGGGCACCAAACAATCCGGGTCAGCATTCTCCTTACAGCATGGCGGTAAATCAGTTTAATTACTGGACAGGAAGAGGATTGCCAGCAAGCAAAGCGATTATCGGAGTTCCTTTTTATGGCTACGGTTTTGGCGCTTCTGCCAATCAGGGAATTTCTTATGCAAATATTGTAGCACAATATCCAGGAGCTGAAAACTTAGATCAGGTTGGAAATACGATTTATTATAACGGAATTCCAACGATCAAACAAAAAACAACTTTTGCGATTCAAAATGCGGGAGGAGTTATGATTTGGGAGCTATCTCAAGATGCAACAGGAACTAAATCATTGTTGAATGCCATTAATCAAGTCATTACAGGAAGTAATCCTCCAGCAACTGGAACTACAATTCAGGCTGAAAACTACAATACCATGAGCGGTGTTCAGACAGAACCGACAACTGATACTGGCGGTGGATTAAATGTTGGATATTGCGATACAGGTGACTGGATGGCGTATTATAACATCAATTTTCCAACGTCTGGATCTTATGTAATTGAATACCGAGTGGCAAGTGCTGTCAACGGAGCTAGAATTTCTTCTGATTTAAATGCAGGATCGATTCAGCTTGGAGCTGTTAATGTGCCTAATACGGGAGGATGGCAGAATTGGCAGACGATTTCGCAAACTGTAAATGTAAATGCAGGAACGTACAATTTCGGAATTTATATTCAGGCTTCGGGAGCTAATATAAACTGGTTTAAGATTACTAAATCGGGTTCTACGGCAAAAGTTGCTCCTACAAGTACAGAACAGTCAATTGCGAGTTTGGAAGTTTACCCGAATCCAACCGAAAGTCAGCTTTTCTTTAGTACAGAGGTTTCTGGCGGAAATGTAAATGTCATCAACACAGAAGGCGGTGCAACTGTTTTCTCTCAAACCGTAAATAATAATAATAGTATTGATGTTTCGACTTTAAAAACAGGAATTTATTTGATTTCAGTTGAGAAAAACGGAATTAAAACGGTAAGACGTTTTATTAAAAAATAATCATAACCCATTTGCCATAATGGTTTTAGATACATTAAATTTTAGGTTTTAATGTGATGAAAAGGTTGTCATTTTTTTGACGACCTTTTTTTGTAGCGCGGAGTTCACAAAGGTTTTACGCAAAGTTCGCGAAGGTTTTTTTAAGCTAAATTTTATAAAATAAAAAATTCGCAAAGCTAAAAACATAAAGCTTTGCGAACTTTGATTTGTAAAATCTTACTCAAAATACTCAGCGAACTTTGCGAAAAACCTTTGCGCTCTTTGCGTTAAAAAATGCATCCTGTACAGAAAAAAATCATTTCACGCTCTTAATCGTACCATTTTTCAAATTAACTGTAAAATGATCTGCGGGAACTTCATGCATGAATTTATTGAAGATGATAAGAAATAATTTCATCTGTTTTTGCAGCGCAGTGTCTTTTAAAAGATCAGCTTTTGTACCTTCTAAAAATAAATGAGACAAGACTTTATATTCTTTTGCTCTTTGAATTCCAACATCGGCTAAAGCCAATTCATCTGCACTTCTAAAACGATAAAAATCTACCAAAAGATCATAACCAGACCAATTGAAATTTTCTTTTTTGAGATTGTTATGAGTTAAAACTTTTTCTGATTTAGCTTCAGCTTCATTCCATTCTTTCAGAAATTGATCTTTGTTTTTAAGAATAAAATCAAAATCTTTATCCGATTGCATATTGGCTAAAACCAATAAATCTTTCGCAGAAATATTCAATATAAAATCTTTGAAAGCAGTAGGCCAATCGTCTTTTAAGAATCTAAGTCGAACCAACTCTTTCAAATGAAAATCGGTAAAATCATGATAGTTTTTCGTTTTTAAAATATCAATATTCCAAATGTCTTGAGCATGCTGACTTTCTAGAAACTGATATTCCATTTTATACAAATCAAAAAGTTCGTTGTATCTCGGAACATCATCGATAGTAATGGTTTGAATATCTACAAGGTTATCTTTTTTGAGAGTCAATAATTTATAAGCAGGAATATAAGCCGCAAGCGATGGAGTTTGAATATTAACCAAAGTGTTTCCTTTTGCAGAAGTTTTAACTCCTGTATCGTTAATGTGCATATGTCCGCCAAAATGAATTTTAAGGCCTGCATCTGCAAAAACTTGTGCGACTTCTTCAACAGGAACACGATTTAACTGCCATTTGTTTGGACCGAGCAATTCTTTTATTTCCGCAGAGGCATCATCATTAAAATCAATCATTGGAAAATGACTGAAAGCGATTAAAGTTTTTCCTTGCTTTTTGGCTTCCGCCGAAATAGTTTCAACCCATTTTATAAGATGTTTTTTGTTCGAAAGCACATTGTTATAACCTGTACTGGCTTCGTTATAATTCTTAGAATCTTTTTCAGCAGAAGCATTTTTCTTTGGTATATAAACATTTCCGTCTATTGCCATCAGCCAAAGTCCATCTATAGGTTCTACAACATAACTAACATCTGGGACTTCATAATCTTGCGCTACTTCATACACACGATTTTCCAATTTTGCACTTTCTAGAGCCTTTTCGAATGTATAGTTTTCACTTGTATAAGAAGAAAACGGAGTTGCCCAGAATTTGTATTTGTTATTGGGATGAAAACCAAAATCATGAAGCTGATTTGTAATTCCTAAATAACCCATTTTAGCAATATCGGCCGTAACAACTACCGGCTGTTCGATGTTTAAATTTGGCTTATAAAGGCCGTCTTTGCTAAAAATGGGCTGACTTTTGCCATCTTTTCCTAAGAAATCTTCTTTGCCTGATTCTTGTGCAAAAGGTCCAACTGGATCATGGTTTCCGGTAGTGATGAAGAATTCTATTCCGTATTTTTTGGTGTACTGTTCTAATATGGTTGCTAATCCGCGAACGTGAATGGGTTGTCCGTCATCGGTATAATCTCCAGGAAGTGCTACGTATTTTATTTTTCGTTTTGCGATATCTTCTAAAGCGGCTATAAAAGCAAAATAGTTTTCATTGAAAATTCGGGTAGAATGTAGCTGTGATGACATGGTTCGAACCAAAACATATTCTCCAGTCTTCGGATTTAGAACGCCTTTATAATCAGAGTCAGAAAAACTGCCGAATAAATCCTGTAGATGTACATCTGAAAGAAATGCGATTTGTGTTCCGTTGAGGTTTTTTACTTTTTGTGCTGATACTGTATTATTGAAGAAAATTTGGAGCAATATTATGTATACTATTGTAAATCTTGAATTCATAGTTTTATACTTTGAATAAATTAGGAATCATTTTTTGATCGCGGAGATCGCGGAGTTTTTTCGCAAAGGGCGCAAAGATTTTGAGTATGATTTATAAAATAAATAAGTCCACAAAGCTTTGTAGATTTTATTTTATTTTTTAAATATCAAATTCAATTTTTAACATAGCCCGCGGTTTCAACCGCGGGAACATGACGTATATTCCTCTCTGTGCGTTCCTGCGGTTGAAACCGCAGGCTATATCTGAAAAACTATATGGATAAAGCTTTGCGGACTTTGTTTTTGCTGTGCAGAATCTTAAGAAAAAAAACTTTGCGAACTTTGCGTAACTCTTTGTGTTCTTTGCGTTAAAAAAACGGCTAAAAATTAAGGCACATTCACAGGATTATTTCTAACATAACTTCCATCATCATATTTAATTTGATAAGGGGAATTGAAGAAAATACTTGGCAGATAATAATCGGTTGTGATGATTTGTGCACCTGATTTTTTAGCAGCCTCAAAATGAGAATAATCATTGGCACGTGCTTCTTTCGTATCAGAATCGGCTCTTGTTCTTATTAAATAGCCTTTTTTTACCAAATTTTCTATTTGTGGATCTTCGGAGTTATTTCTAAATAAAGTCGCAGCTTCCGGTTTTCCGGGTTCGGCATTAATAAAAACGGCGCGTCCCTTAAGGGACGGATGATTCAATGCGTACAAATCTCTTTTTGCGCCGTTGTTATCTAATAAGAATAAAAACTTTCCTTTGGCTTCTTTTAAAGTTGGCCAATTGTTATGCAAAACCGCTTCTTCGAGTGTTTTATATTTTCCTCGAACCATATCTGGCGTAATCAGTTTATCTTTTCCTAATTCCTTACGGATAACTTTATCCATTTCATCAAAAACTGTCGCTGTAAAATCTTCTGGTTTTGTTCCGAAGAAATTGGCATCGCCATCTTTTGGTTCTAAAGTGATGAAAACAGGAACATGATTCGGATTGGCATCTGACCATTTTTTTAATTCTTGAAGACAGATTTCGAACGTATAAGCAGAAGTTCTAAAGTCGATATCTGGCATGTGAAAAACCTTAAATCCAGGTTTTTTCATTAGTCCGTTTGGGTCGTAAGCTTCTTCAGATTTTGCAATGTCCAAACCTTTCGGATGCGCATATTTTCCGCCTTTCGCGTCAGCAAAAATGTCAATTTCCAGATTGCGCAAACCTTTATTCAATTGATCGGTAATGCTAATATGAGTGTATTGTAAACCTTTAAGCGAACGAGAAGTATCTCTAGCTTGAATAAGATTGTATAAGTCAGTTTCGATCGCGTGACGATAACTGTTATGAGATCCGATAACCTGAATTTGGTTAATCTTCAGATTGTCGTTTTGCATTTGAGCACTTAAATTTAAAGTACTGGCAAATAATAAAGTGAACAAGAATGGTTTCATAATTCTAAAATGTAATTAATGTTTGACTGGGACGCATCAAAAGAAAATTCCATTTTTTGAAAGTGACTAAATTAAATGTCATGCTCGATTTTGATGTTAGTTTAACAAAAAGAAATCGCAAAGGCATTTCTATTTTTGCTCGAAAAAAGTAGTATTTCTACATCAAATGTGTTTGTTTTTTAATTTAAAGATAACATTGACGCAAAAAACTTTGGCTTTTCATTTTATTATTTTACGACAGTATAAAGCCTGTAATTACCGTATGAATAATCCTGAAATTTTTGAACAGACGTATAACCAATATTGGAAAAAGCTCAATGCCTTTTCTTATACGATGACTCAGGACAAAGACTTGGCACAGAACATTGTTCAGGATGTTTTTGTGGATTTATGGGAAAGAAAAGAAGAACTGAATATTAATGCAATCGAACCCTTTCTGTTTCGTGCAGTAAAAAATCAGGTTTTCAAACATTACCAGAACAATCGTTTTGATAAGACGATTTTAGAAGAAAAATTCGAAGACTACATTATCGACAATTTTTCGACAATAGATCCAGAAGTTATGGATCTGCTTTATTCCTTATTAGACAAACTTCCAGAGAAAAGAAAAGAAGTTTTATTGATGTATAAATTTCAAGATATGACAATCGATCAGATTGCAGACGAACTTGGGATTTCTAAACAAACTGTAAAAAATCAGATTTCATCGGCTGTAAAACAACTTCGCGAAGGCTTAAAAGACTTGGCTTGGCTAGCTCTATTCATTATTTTCAATCAAAAATTTTAAAATAACTTTCGCTTGATGTTTTCATAATATTTGGCGATAGTACGATTTCAAGTTTCTAGTACTTATCTATAACAATAAGTATTATGATAAAAAGAATCAAACATAGTTTAGAATATCTGCTGGATAAAAGTTCGCGAGAAAAAACTTCATTGGCAGAAGAAAATTTATTAAATGATTTTGCTTTCAGCGAATATCAAAAATCAAAATGGGATAATGATTTTATGGGAAACCCAGAAATCGAATCTCAGAATATGTACGATGAAATTCAGTTAAGAATCGGAAGAAAGAGGTCTTTCCGTCCTTATTTAAAATATATAGCTGCTGCCAGCATTCTTTTTCTGCTTGGTTTAGGATTTTTCTTGAGACCAAATGTTTTAGACCAAAAACAAATCACATTTAAAACTTCATCGATTCCCAAATCTATCCAATTAAGTGACGGTTCGAAAATTTATCTGGCAGCAAACTCATCATTTCAGTATCCTGAAAAATTTGAAGGCGATCAAAGAAGGGTTTCTTTAGTAAAAGGAAATGCGTTTTTTGAAGTCGCTAAAGACAAAAAACACCCTTTTATTATTCATTCTGGCGAAATACAGACGAGAGTTGTAGGAACTTCATTTCACATTCAATTATCAAAATTAAACTGTAAGGTAATTGTGGTAACCGGAAAAGTAAATGTTTCTGGAAAAGGGCAGAGCGTTGATTTGGTGCCGAATCAAGAAGCTTTGTTTGAAGCCCAAAAACTAACGAAACAGAATGCCGATAAAGCTTTTTTTGTTAATTGGTATAATGAAGATGTTACGCTAGAGCAAACTACTTTAAAACAGGTAATTACAATTTTACAATATAAATACGGAGTTTCATTTGAATATAATAATAAACACGTATTAGCAACGCCGTTAACGGTATTCATCAAGAAGGACGCGACATTAGAAAATGTTTTGGAACAAATAAATTATATCACAAACCTAAAATTCAAAGTTTATGGCGAAATAGTAAAAGTGGATTAAAAACAAAAAAAGCAGTTGCGGGAACAACTGCCATTAATAATTAAGCATCGTAAAAACAATTACTTAAATCATGTATTTTAAACCTTCTTATTTAAATCTAAAGAGTTTTGTCTTTTTAGTTCTAGCTTTACTTGCCTTTCAGAGCGGTTATAGTAAAACTTCATTAAAGGATTCAAAAGTAGCAAATAAAATAGAAAAAGCTACTCTTGTTTCTATTTTTTCAAAATTAACACAGCAGACCGATTACAAATTCAGTTACGGACAAGCCATAATTGCTGATAATACAGCTTATACAGTAAATTTTAATACTGAGTCTATTACGGCGATTTTGAATGATCTTTCTAAAAAAGCCAATTTCAATTATAACATTAACGGAAAATTAGTTTTAATTCAAAAATCAGCTACGCCAAAAGTAGTAAACACTAAAGCGCCTGAAAGAATTAAAATAAAAGGAAAAGTGGTTGACGAAAACAAATTGCCAATTCCTGGAGCATCTGTAATAGAAACTAGCACTTCAAACTCAACAGTAACTGATTTTGACGGGGTTTTTGAAATTACTGTTGGAGAAGGAAAAACAATCGATGTTTCGTATGTAGGATATAAATCTAAAACGGTTGCTGCACAGAATGGTTTTATGACGATTCAGTTAGAACCAGCTACTGCAGAATTAAATGAAGTTTTGGTTGTTGGTTACGGAAAACAATCTAAAAAAGACGTTACGGGAGCAGTTACGCAATTGGAAGCTGCAAACTTTAAACAAGGAGTAAGCATTTCGCCAGATAATTTAATTCAGGGAAAAGTTGCTGGTGTTCGTGTAGTTAGTACGAGCGGTGAGCCAGGAGCAGGAGTAAACGTAACCATTAGAGGTGTTGGGTCTATTAGAAGTGGAAGCACGCCTTTGTTTGTTGTTGACGGAATTCCATTGTCTAATGACGATGTGAGCCCATCGGGAACGAATGTTGGTTTTGGTAGTTCTCAAGCTAAAAATCCTTTAAACTTTTTGAATAATAATGATATTGAATCTATTACAGTTTTGAAAGATGCATCTGCATCTGCAATTTATGGAGCAAGAGGTTCTAATGGAGTTGTTTTGGTAACAACTAAAAAAGGAGCAAAAGGAGATGGAACTCTAACTTTTGATTCGTCTTTAGGAATTTCTACTGTAGCAAACAAATTGGATGTTTTGAGTGCAGATCAATATAGAAATGCTATTAAAGATAAAGCTTTTGATCATGGCGGTAATACAGATTGGCAAGATGTTATTTTTAGAGAAGCTATTACAAAAAGCAATTCGCTAGCATTTTCTAAACAGACAGAATCAGGAAATTACTATGCTTCTGTATCACAGTTAGATCAAGAAGGTATTATTAGAAATAGCGATTTTAAGCGTTTGACAGGAAGAATCAATGCTGCTGAGTCATTTCTAGATAATAAACGTTTAAAATTAAAACTTAATCTTACTGCTAGTGAAACCAAAGACGACGGCGTTCCTACAAGTGATGATGGAGGCTCTAATGGGCAATTGTTGGTACACACCTTAATGGCAAATCCAACGAGATCGGTTTTTGATGCAAATGGGAATTATACCAATTTTAATATGAATGCGCATTACAATCCAGCGTACTTATTAAGTATTTATACAGATCAGACTCGTACTTTAAGAGTTTTAGGAAATTTTGAAGCTTCTTTAAGAATCGTTAACGGATTAGAGTATAAATTAAATCTTGGCATTGATCGTTCGATGTCGGAAAGAAATACGACTATTTTTCCAAACTTAACAGATTTGAATCCGAAAGGGAAATACGTTCAGAACAATTTAGATTCTAAAAACTCTTTGGTAGAGCATTATCTGACTTACAATTTAAATTTAGATAAACATAAAATCGAAGCTTTAGGAGGTTTTTCATACCAAAAATTTGAAAGATCAGGAACGGCTTTCAGTATTGACGGAATTTCGAATCAAGGTGAAGGTATTCCACCATCAATAAATCCGGGTTTTAAAGGAACACAATCTGGAACAACAGGTTATGCGCAGGAAAATGAGTTGCAGTCTTATTTCGGAAGATTAAATTATGGTTTTGATAACAGATATCTTTTAACAGCTTCTATGAGAGGTGATGGATCGACTCGTTTTGGTAAAAACAACAAATACGGTTATTTCCCTTCTTTTGCTTTGGGATGGAATATTGCTAACGAAAGTTTATTAAAAGATTCTTCTACATTGAACAATTTAAAACTAAGAGCGAGCTGGGGACGGACAGGAAACCAAGAAGTTGAAAATAAAATTACGCAGGCAAGTTATTCATTGTCTGGAGCTGATGGATATTATTTGTATGATGATTTAAATCTTGTTAACGGAGTTTCGGTAAACAGAACACCAAATCCTGATTTGAAATGGGAGGTTGTGACGCAATTTAACGTAGGTTTAGATTTCAATTTATGGAACGACAAATTGTACGGAACATTAGATTATTTCAATAAAACCACGACAGATGCTATTTTGAATGTTCCTTCTCAAGCTTTGAGCCCAACCACAACAATTTGGACCAATATTGATGGTAAAATTATCAATAAAGGTATCGAGTTTATGCTAGGTTCAAAAATAGTGGATACTAAAGATTTTTCTTGGAATATTGATATGAACGGAGCGACTTTGAATAATAAAATTGAAGATCTGCCTGTTTCAGAAATCTTAACAGGAACAATTTCAGGCCCTGGACAATCGGGTGTAAATGCTAATATCTATAAAAGCGGATATGCAGCGGGATCATTCTATTTATTGGAGCACATTGGTTTTGATTCAAACGGAGCAAACATCTTTAAAGATCAAAACGGAGATGGTGTAATTGATAACAGTGATAGAATTATTATTGAAGGCGCGCTTCCAACTTTCTACTACGGATTTAATAGTGATATGAGGTATAAAAACTTTGCATTCTCATTTTCTATCATTGGACAAACAGGTGGTTATTTATTGAATAATACTGGTTTGAATGCATTAAATATTAACAACTTAGCATCAGATCGTAACGTGGCTACAGGTTATTATGAGTCTGGAGCAAATCCTGCGAACTCACCAATCTTGTCAACTCTTTTCTTAGAAAAATCAGATTTTATCCGATTGAATACGGCTCGTATTGGTTACAATTTTGACTTAAAAGGATTAAACTGGATCAATGGATTGACTCTTTATGTAACAGGCCAAAACTTAATTACAATTACCAATTATACAGGTTATGATCCGTTAATCAACAGTCCGAAATCAAACGGCGGAAACCAATCTATCGGTATCGATTATGCAAGTTATCCAACTTCTAGAACATTCAGTTTTGGAGCAACTTTAAAACTATAATTATTATGAAGACAAATACTATTTTTAATATTAAAACATTAGCGATATTTTCTTTTATATGGCTTTTTGCAAGCTGTACCAACCTTGACGAAGTTGTTCTGGATGAGGTTTTAGGAGAAGATGCTTCAAATCCGGCAGGAGCTCTTGCGGCTGCTTACGACCGTTTAGGAGACGGAACTTTTGTAGATCACGGTGGTATTTTTTCTTTACAAGAATACACAACAGATGAAGCTATTTTACCAACTCGAGGCAGTGATTGGGGTGACGGCGGAAAATGGAGAGACATGCATGAGTTTACATGGAAATCTGATAATGCTGTTGTGGTGGATAACTGGAATAAATTGACAAACGGAATTACACGTTCATTAACAGCAATTCAATCAATAGAAGAAAGTTCAATTCCAGAGAAGAAATTGTTTTTAGCGGAAGCGAAAGGACTTTTAGCGTATTATTTATACACCACTTTAGATTTGTACGGACAAGCGCCTTACAGAGATCCGATGAATCCAAATGCGCCTTTACAGATTTTAAAAGCGGATACTCAAATCGATCAATTGATAAAAGATGTCGAAGCTTTATTGCCAGATTTAGCAGAAATGGGAACGCAACAGACGCATCACGGAAGATTTACAAAAGAAGCAGCTTATGGATTCTTAGCAACCATGTATTTAAACCGTGCTGTTTTTAAAGATCGTTTTAATGCCTCTTCAAGCTTTAATTTTACTGAAGCCGCTGCAACGGGTACAGGAACAGATATGGATCGTGTAATTTATTATACTTCTTTGCTGATTGATTCTGGAAAATATACTTTAGAAAGCGATTATTTCAAAAACTTCGCAAGAGACAATGACAAAGGAAAAGAATTAATTTTCGCGATTTCTCAGAAAATTGATTACATCAGAAACGGATCAAACAGTTTTGCTTATGTATGTATGGAGCGTAACCAAAGAACATCTGCAGCAAATAGAGGAACAAATGCGGCGTGTACAACTCCTGAGTTTTTTGCAACATGGGATGGGAATCATGATGACCCAAGATTTCAGCAGAAATACCAATATTCTGACGGAACTTGGTTTAAAAATGACGGTACAGATGTAAGCGTTCCTGCAACAGATATTGTTCCAAAAAGTGCTAATTTACCTTGGTTTCACTTTAATAGAGGAATTGAATTTGGACCTCAATACGGACCAATCTTATTGTCTTCAGGTTCATTAGAAATGGTTAACGGACGTATTAAAGTTTCTCCGTTATACATGGAAAAAAGTACAACAACAAGAATGGATTTTACGCCTTCTCTAACTTTCAAAAATCCGGCTCAGGCAGTTTTTGCTCAGAACGAAATCAATCAGGGAGCACGTATTTTCAAATACGAATTTGATCCAGAAGGAGGAAATGGAAACAGTAATGTTGATATTCCGTTATTTCGTTTAGGTGGAATGTATACAATGAGAGCCGAAGCTTATTTTAGAAAAGGAAATACTGGTGCAGCAATGGATGACTTGAACAAATTGCGTACAAGCAGAAAAAGAGAATCTCTATTCGGAAGCACGCCAGGAAAAGCTCTAACTGCAATTGATCAGACAGTTTTATATAATGAAATTGGTTTCGAATTATATTGGGAATTATACAGAAGACCGCAAATGATCCGTTTCGGAAAATTTGATCTTCCAGGAACAGCAAAAGCGGCTTCACAACCATTCAGAAGAGTTTTCCCAATTCCGCAATCGACAATTGATGTGACTAAGGAATTCAAACAAAATCAAGGGTACAATTGAGTTTGTTTTTTAGAGTAACAGAGTGGCAAAGGTGCAAAGGTGCAAAGTAAAGCTAGCAATTAAAAAACTTTGTCACTTAAAATCTTTAAAGTTTGTGTGTTAGTTTTTTTTTTTATTTTTTTTTCAAAAAGCCTGTTTTAAAAAAAAGCAGGCTTTTTTTCTTTAAGGTTCAGAGTTGCAAAGTGACAAAGGTTCAAAGGTTTTTTGGAATGACATTCTATATAGAATTGTAGAGATGCGCTGCAGTGCATCTAACACAAAGAATTTTCCGCAATCAAAGAAACCTTTGTCTCTTTGGAACTTTGTCCCTTTGAGCCTTAAAAAAATATAATAAACGAATAGTTAAATGTAAGTGTTATCTGATTGATATTGAGTATATTTGAGTGTGTATTGAACATTGATAAAATGTTTAAAATAAAACTTCATTAAATAACTCAAAAAGTATAAAAATCATGATACATCAAATAGACACTACAGATAATATTGTTGCCTTTAGAGCATTGGCAGAAGTGACAAAAGAAGATTTTTTGACAACAGTAACTCCAGCCGTTGAGCACTTAGTTAAACAAATCAATGAAATTAATTTTTTATTGGTGCTAGATACAGACATTAAAAATTTTACACCTGGTGCTTGGTTGGAAGATGGACTTTTGGGACTTAAGCATTTAGGAAAATGGAATAGAGCAGCAATTGTTACCGATACAGAAGAAATTATCTCTTTCACAAACGGATTTAGCTATATTGTTCCAGGCGAGTTTCGTGGTTATAAAAAAATAGATTTTAATAAAGCATTAAATTGGGTAGAGGGGAATATCTCTTAACTGGCTTTATAAAAATAGAAAGAGCGCTTATTTTTCAATAAGCGCTCTTTTTTTATGATAGTTTATAAACGATTAGTGGTTGTATTCTATACCGCTACTTGCTTCGGCATCAATTTTTTCTTTAGTTACTTGACTGTATTTTTTATAGCAAGCAGAAGCTAGAATAGGTAAGGCTACACTTCCTACAACAGCACTTGCTTTTGGATGTCCTGTTTTCTTTAAAACCGCTGATGCTAAAAGAGCACCAACGCCAACACATACCATTTGTTTTACTGACAGATTTAATGGTTTACTTTCAGGTTTAATTCCGTGTAATAATGGGTCTATAAAATTCAAATTCTCCATAATGCCAATTAATTTTAATTATACTTATTTGTTATTTTTTTAATTTTTACTGTTTTCAGTGTCAGTTTCACTTTCAATTTTCTCAATTTCGACCTTTTCCTTTTTTATAGCTTGGCGCAATAGAGCAAAAAGACTCATATAAACATTTGCCATAAAAACCAGAGAAAACCCTGCCAAAATATAGCCTCTCCAATCATTTAACAAAAGTTTATAATCGCAGATAATCAGAAAGGCAATTGTAACGTAATGACTAAAGCAATATTCACAGGTGAGAAGATAAAAGAACTTTCTCGACAGTATGTATCTGTCATTTTTAGAATGTCTGACACACCATTCATGCGGCTCTCTAAAAATCTCTTCGTGTGTGACCGTCCAGCTGATACAGGCAATCGGAATTGCTAGTACAAAAAGCCAGACAATTTGAGTTGCTAATGTCATATTACCTAATGCTTTACAATTTACGATAAATTTTGCTATTCCCTGGGATGATTTTCAGGATAATGTTCTGCGTCAAAATCATCCAACTCCTCATCTTTGTCATGATCTTCATTTCTTTTTCGATCATTTTCATACTCTAAATCAGGATCATATTCATCATTTAGATCATCTTCATTGTCATCGTTTGTTATAGCATCATCTTCATTGATGATTCTCTCTTGATTCGGAATGTTTTCTGAACGGATAGTGGTAGTGTCTTCAAAATCTCCTTTTGGATGCGAAGGATCTTCAATAAACTCTTCCTGATATTGATACGGATCTTCATCACGCGCATAATTGTCATTGTCAATCAGCGTATTTTGTTCATAATAATCAGGATCGCTTTCGCCAAATTCTCGATTGTCATGTTTTTTTAAAACTTGTTTAAACTCGTCTTCATTAGAGTAAGTTCCGTCAGCGAGGGTATTTTGTTCGATATAATCAGGATCAAATTGACCATAATCATGGTTGTGTTGCTTTTCCATAATACTATTTTTTAGATTATTATTTTTTCAAGATTGAATCTTCATAAAAGAAGACCTATAAATTCTTTACAGTTTACTGTAATTGTTATCCTAGCTTTAAAAGTCATGGTTTTTGGCTTTTATATTTTTTCGGATTATACTAAATGACTTTAAAAAGCTGTATTTACAAATTTACTGCGTTAAGAGAAGGAAGTTCTTATAAAAATATAAAGGATAGTTGTATAATTAACAGTTACTTATAATGTAAATAATGTAAGAAATTATGTAAGTTTACTATATAAGAACAATCTACATTTGAGATTGAAATTAATGTGCAATTAAATTTGAAATCAATATGGCGTCAGATAAAGTAACCGCATGCTGTCAGACTTTAATAGAAAAGAACTTAACAATCTCATTTGCAGAAAGTGCTTCTGCTGGAAAAATGTGTTATGAGTTTTCGACAGTTCTTAATTCTGGAAGAATTCTCATAGGGGGAATCGTCTGTTATCATTCTTCAATGAAAGAAGATTTACTTCATATTCCGTGGGGAACTATAGAACAATACAGCGCCGAATCTGCCGAGGTTACCAAGTTGATGGCACAAAATTTTTACAGGTATATTAATTCAGACATTTGTGTCGGCTTAACAGGACTGACTACGCCAGGCGGCAGTGAAAGCGAGTCAAAACCAGTTGGGACCATTTTTATCCATATCATTTTTGGAGAAAAACAAATTGCCAAACGTTATGAGTTTAAAGGATCTCCAGAAGGGATTATCAATCAAGCAATAGATGTTGTGGCTGATTTGATTTTGAGGGAAATCTAATAAACCAATCAAACGTCCCTACGGGACGAAACTCAACAAAACATTTTTTTTGTCTACCGATGAGATGTTCCTAGCGGAACATTTTTTTGTTTTAAAAAGAGATTTTTTATAAGATATGAAGATATCTTAAATGATTATAATTTTATAATTTTTTGAATAATAGAGGAATGTTTCGACAAGAACATTTTTGCCTTAAATTAACATTCTTATGTCTTCTAGAAGGCATGTAAAACACTTGTATTTTTAAAATTTGCAAAAACCAGAAGAAAATGTTCCGTTAGGAACATCTCATCGGTAGAACTTTTAATTAGAATCATTTTTTCGTTCCGTAGGAACGGTTGGTTGGTAATGGCAAATACATACACACAATTGCATATACAATTTGTATTTGCGGTGAAATATAGAAAAGCATTCATTGCAAAGGAGTGGAAAGACAAATTGCATCAATATATTACGGGGATAATTCAAGCCAATAATCATAAAATGTTATGTATTAATAGTATGCCAGATCATATACATATTTTTATAGGGATGCGTCCAACACAATCTATTTCTATGTTAGTGCAGAATGTAAAAACAGAAACCAGCAAATGGATTAAAGAGCAAAAATTGTCAACTGATTTCTCATGGCAAGAAGGTTACGGAGCATTTTCATATTCAAGAAGCCATGTTCCAAATGTCATTAGATATATTCAAAATCAAGAAGAACATCATAAAAAAGAAACATTTTTAGAGGAGTATCAAAAATTATTGAAAGCATTTGAAATAGAATTCGATTATCAATATATTTTTAAAGAACCAATTTTATAACGTCAAACGTCCCTACGGGACGAAATTAATATGTACATATTTTTTTGCTACCGACGAAATGTTCCGATGGAACAATATTATGCAATTTTTAAAAAATGTTTCATCGGTAGAAATTAAATCATTATTTAGTTTTACGTTCCGTAAGAACGTTTGATTAATATTGTTTAGGCTATTAATGTAAAAAAATATTAAAATGAAATTAAGAAAAGAAATAGAGCCTCAATTTGATATTGCTGAAAAACTATATTCACAAGTTCTAAAACTAATTTTAGATTATACTGAATTTTGTGATGAAAATGGAGATGAAGAAAATATAGAATATAAAAATCTGGAAGAAAAATTGCATCTATTAACTGGAAAGGATATGACGCAATTCAATCTTTGGGAATGGTGGGAAGAAGATGGAGCAGAAAATCTTGCATTTAATATTTCTTTGCCCGAACCTCAAAAATTAGAACATATCGATAAGAGCGAATTAATTGAAATTGTTAAGCGTATAAAAACTTTTGATGAACCGAAAAACATTTCAGATTTTGCTTCAACTTTTTATGAGTATGTTATTTATGGAAATGGTTATTTCGAGAAATTTCTAGAAAAGAATTTTAAGAATTATAAGCATAATTTATTTAATAGAAACAAAGATAAAAAAGGCAACTATTTTGAATATTCTATTGATGAAATTGTAGATATTCTTTGGTAAAATCATGTTCCATTGGAACATTTCATCGGTAGAAAATCAACAATCATTCATTTTTTACGTTCCGTAGGAACGTTTGATAAATTGAGATTAATTTAAAATGATAATCAATCAAACGTCCCTCGGGACGAAACGAACCATCTATTTATTTTTTTCTACCAACCAAATGTTCCGATGGAACATGATTTCAATATTCTTTTATTTATTTTTTAATATATAACGAACCATTTTTAATTGTCTTTTTATCCAACAAATCTTGCTGATATAATTTTTCTAAAATAGAACTAGCTTCAGAAGTCGATTTATCTAAAATTACAGCATACTCTTTTGGAGCTAATGTTGGGAAAATCTCAAACAAATCTAATGGATTTTCGTTTTTAATGGTTTTCTTTTTTGCTTCAGGAAATAATGCTAATAATGCATTTTCATAAGCTGCATAAGGTTTAGAACCGTAAACAGTCAGTTGGTTATTATTGGCATCGGCTAAAAATAAAGTAGGGAAGCCTCGTACTCCTAGAGTTTTGCCTAAATTTAAATCTTCTTGAAAAAGCTTTTTGGCATCTCCGTCATAATTGGTTTTCAGTTTTTCGACATCCAAACCAGCAATTTTAGCAGCTTCTGCAATGTTTTCCCATTTTGCGATGTTCTTTTTATTTAGATATAATTCTTCGCGAAGAACACGCATAAATTTCACAGCCTTTTCTTTACTCTGCATTTGCGCTGCTTTCATAGCAATACATGAAGGATAAGATGAATCTAACGGATCTTCAAGCCATACATTTCCATCAATCGGCATTTCGTAATACAAACTGGCCTCATCCCAATGATGCGCCACATCTGAAGGTTTGCTTATTCCGCCGCTGTTATAGCTCCAATCAGGTAACAAACCGCCCATTCGGTAGTCAATTTCGAAATAATCGCCGTATTCCAGTTTTAATTTTCTAAGTTGAGGTTCAATTCCCCAACAAGAAGAGCAAATAGGATCGGTATAATAAATTATCTTAACAGGTTTGTTTTCTGTTGGAATAGTTGTTTTTGCATTCGATTTTTCGCCAGCAGGCATTTCGCACATTCCGCTTACAGGATCGCATAATAGCGGATTTGTTTTTTCTTCGCTCATTTTAGAATTCGTTTGTGACTGGCAGCTTACACTGCAAATCAGGATTAATAGTATCGACAGTATTTTCATAGTAGTTTTTAAAAGGTACTCTCGGTTTTATGAATTTATTGCAAAGTTGAGTCGAATATCATAACCAGTCAATTAGTCAAAAAAACATGACTAGAAAAAAATCTATTCACTATTTTAAAAAGTGAGATTATCATTATAAAGTAATTGCGAGCTTGTAATTAATTGTTTATTTTTCACTTCTTAAAAATAGAAGCCAAAGATGAATTATATTCAAAAGATTAAACGCCTTTACAGCCTATCTGAAAATAAAAACTACGGATTTTTAGAAAATCAGATTCTCGATCTTGAGAAAAAATTAAATGTGAAACTTCCTTCAAAACTCAAAGAATATTATTTAGAATTAGGAAAAGAAGAAAACCTTAATTACTGTTTTAACAGACTTTTGAAACCTGAAAATGAAATCGGATTTTCTGATGACGATTTTCTGTTTTTTTACGAAGAAAATCAAAACGTAGCTTTTTGGGGAATTAAAAAAGAAGATTTATCATTGGTGAATCCGCCAGTATATGGCAATTACGACACAATAGAAAAATCGGATTGGGAGATTGAAACGGAGACAATCGAAGACTTTTTTTTGCTAATGGCTGTTTTCAACGGTACTTTGGGCGGACTTCAATTTAACGGAAATTATTTAGGAGAAATTGATTCTGAAATTGTAAAACTTGTTGTAGAAAGTTATGTGCTTGTTCCCGAAATCAGCAGAGAAAATCAAAAGATATACACAGATGAGTTTTATGATGTAATCAGTTTGTCATTCGATCAAGAAAACAATTGCACAGGAGCTTTTATTGGATCAAGTGATCAGGAACGATTTGATGCCATTCTTAATCTTGTTGATATTGACTGGTCGTATCTTTCTTATGATGATGAAGAATATGATGAGGATGATAAAGAATAATTAAATTAAAAATGGGGCAATAAAATAGAGAATGAGAGAATTAAATTATTTAGTAAAAATAGATGGAAACGAAGCGCTTTTAGAAAAATTCATTGAAGCGATTGATACTAATGCCGTTAAAATTGATAAAGCATATCCAAATCCGTATGTATTAGATTCGGGCGAAAAATTTCTGTTATCTCCTATAATTGAATATTTTTTCCAGACTAGATCTTTCTCAAAAGAGTTTTATATTTCATTTGTTGAAAAACTAAGAAAACTTACTGGATTTGATAGCTACCGTTATACATTAGGATTGCAAGCTGAGGAATTGGTTTTTAAAAGTTTTGAAAGAGTAAAAAAAGGCAAATACAAGATTTTTATACCAAAAACTAAAGAAGAACTTCCGAAGCCAATATTGACAGAAGAACAAAAAGAACTTTTAAGTTTTATATGTTATATTGCTGTTTCTCATATAAAATACGGACCTAGTTATGCTACAGTTACTGCAAATGAATATTTTGATGTGGTAACAGAATTGGGTTCAGATGAAGTAGAACAACTTAAGAAGTACGGAACAGGGAAGCTTTCAAAAGAGCTGACAGAATTTAAAGACAAAGATTTTGCGGGTAAAGCAAATGATGTTTTTGCTAAAATAAGTCTTAAACTGATTACCGAAACAGAAGAAAGTTACGAAAAAGCATTAAACTTCATTAACAATCTTCTAAAATCTGATTTCCCTAAAAGCTTTGAAATTACTTTTTCATCTAAAGGAAAAGAATTGCTTCCAATAAAAGGGCTTCCAAAATGTGGACAGAATTATCTTTTCGCAGGAGCGGTAAAATATCCAAATCTGCATAATGGTATTTTAGAATATATTGATCTTACTAAAAAGAAATACGAATGGTACACCAACCTTGAAGCTGAAAATTGTGCCATGCCTTCTACTTTTGCTGTTTTTGCTTTAGGATTAGAGAACGAAAAGTATTTTGATACCCTAATAGATTATTATCAAACAATAGATGGAGAACACCAATCTATTCAGCAGAAATTTACACCAGTGTTTCTAGAGAAATTCGGAATAAATGAGAAATCAATTAAAGTATATATCAACGCTATTTTATCGATGCAGGAACATCCGAATAATAAAGTGTTCATTTCTTATTTTACAAATGAAAATAGCTTGAAGTTATTGCTGGACAATAAAGAGAATTTTATTTCGAATTATTTTACGGAGGAAGATTTAAAAGACTATTCAGATAGTGGGACTAATGTTCAGGAAATGGCAGATTATTGCTGGGAAGGTGTGATGTATACTACGTTTGGAGAAAGTAAAGGTTTCGCTAAAATTAGCAAACAGCTTACAGATTCAGAAAGAGAAATCTTTGAAAAACTTTTGTAATGAGCGTTATTAATAAGCAAATACAAATTGAAGAACTCAGCAATAATACCTTTTTCTGGAGATATTATTTCTGCTGGTCACGCGGTTATGATGAAAAAGAAGAACTCAATATCGACGAGGTTCTAGAAGTTGTCGAAATTAACGAAACTGAAGCTTATGAGTGGGAATGGAAGTTTTTCAATCAGAATGATATTGAAGAAAATCCAAGATATGTTTCGGGCAAAATAAATGATGATTTAAATTATGCTGTTGAATTCGCCGAATATGAAATCAACTTTTTCTTGAATGATATTTACATCGGCAATTTAGGCGGACATTTTGAAGCTTGGTTTTTTACTTTGGATGAATTATTAACTTTTGAAAAATATCCAAATCTGTTTCTTCTTTTTCTTCCAATGACAGGAATACATGAAAATGAAAAAGTTATTTTAAAACCCATAATTGTAAAACATTTAAATGCAATTCCAGAGTTTGAACTGCATTCCGAATATATTTCAGATTGTATTTTAAATGGTTTAGTAATGCAATCTTCATTCCTGGAAATAAAAGATATCGGATTGACAAATACCGAAAACCACAGCGTAAGAAACATAACAGATTACCCATGCTACAAAGAAGGGGTAACACTATTAAATAAAATTTTGCTTTCTTTTATAAATGAGTAACAAATACGCAACTTTGTTCCTTTGCAACTCTGGACCTTTGTGCCTTGCCACACTCATTAAACTTTCATTAACAAAAAGTAATTTATCATTATTTTATATTTGTAGGAAACAAATTAATCATAAAGCATTCTTCTCATGAAAATAAAGCCTTTTTTCTACATATTTTTATTCGGTATTATTTCGGTTTCGGCGTATAGTCAGAATGTAAAATTGCTAAATATCAATCAGCTTAACGAGAGAATCAAAAATGGAAAAGACAGCACTTATGTTGTGAATTTTTGGGCAACATGGTGTGCGCCATGTATAAAAGAATTACCACATTTTGAGAAATTGGGAGTAGAGCACAAATCTGAAAAACTGGCTGTTTTATTAGTAAGTTTAGATTTTAAATCGAAACTGGAATCAAATGTGATTCCGTTTGTAAAAAGGAAGAATTTAAAGAATGAAGTCTTTTTATTGAATGAAAGCAGTCCACAGGAATTTATTGATAGAATAGATCCGAGTTGGTCAGGAAGTATTCCGGCTACACTTTTTATTAAAAATGATAAACGAAAATTTGTTGAAAGCGAATTTACCTACGAACAATTATTAACTGAATATAAAAAACTGTAAACCATTATGAAAAAAATAATCTTATTACTAGCATTAGCATTTTCTGCATTTCTATCTCATGCACAAAGTGGAGTAACTCTTAAAGCAGGCGATGCAGCTCCAGATTTCAAACTGAAAAATGTTGACAATAAAGAAGTTTCTTTTGGAACTTTTAAAGATGCAAAGGGATATATTGTTATTTTTACTTGCAATACTTGTCCATACGCAGTTGGTTACGAACAGAGAATTATCGATTTGGATAAAAAATTTAAATCGCAAGGATATCCTGTAATTGCAATTAACCCAAACGACCCGGAAGCTTCTAATGCAGATACTTTTGCAAAAATGCAAGATTTAGCAAAAGACAAAAAATATTCTTTCCCATATTTATTTGATCCAGGACAAAAAATTACAGACGAGTATGGTGCAAAACGTACGCCTCATATTTTTATCGTTTCTAAAACAGCAAAAGGAAATGTTGTAGAATATGTTGGAGCAATCGATAATGATCCAGAAGGGAATAATCCTCAGAAAATTAAATACGCAGAAGATGTAATTGCATCATTAAAAAGCGGACAAAAGCCAGCAATTACGCAAACTAAAGAAATTGGCTGTACGGTAAAAAGAAAAGCAAAAGCTTAAGTTTTTTGTTTCAGGTTTAAAGTTCCAAGTTAAACGGAACAGAATAAAACATGAAACATGAAACCTGAAACAAAAGAATAATAAAATATAAACGCCCCATATTTGGGGCGTTTTTGGCATGTATAGTGAACAAGTTTACTTTTTATCAATCTTGTAAAGTCTTCCTTGATCGGTAACGGCGTATAATGCTTCATCTTTTCCTTGTGTAATATCTCTGAATCTTTGTCCTTCGCCAGCCAATAATCTTTCTTCTCCAGCCACTTTATTGTCTTTAAAAGCTAAACGAACAATATGCATACCGCTTAAAGCGCCTATGAATAAATTATTTTGCCATTCTGGAATTCGTTTTCCAGCGTAAAACGTCATTCCGCTTGGTGAAACTACAGGATCCCAGTAATAAACAGGCTGTTCCATTCCGGTTTGCTGCGTAATACCTTCTCCAATTTTCGTACCACTATATTCAATTCCGTAAGTAATTGTTGGCCAGCCGTAATTTGCACCAGCTTTAATTCGGTTAATTTCATCACCTCCTCTTGGACCGTGTTCGCTTTGCCACAATTCACCAGTTGTTGGGTGCATAGCCAATCCCTGCGGGTTTCTGTGGCCAATAGTATAAAGTTCTGGCAAGGCTCCTGTTTGTGTAAAAGTAGGATTTCCTGGAGCCGCTTGTCCGCTTGTTGTAATATGGACAATTTTCCCCAAACTGCTCGTGACAGATTGCGCCAACGGACGAGTTTCTAGCACAGATCTTTCACCAATGCTTACAAATAAATTTCCGGTTTTATCAAATAAAACTCGGCCGCCATAGTGCAGTGTACTTGAGTTTGGAGTATTTGAGCGATAAATGACTGTTGCATTTTCAATCGCTTTCTCGTCATCAGAAATTCTACCTTTCGCGACAGCGGTAATATTTCCGCCAGCAACAACTTCAGAGAAAACCCAGTAAATCATTCGGTTTGTTGCAAACGCAGGATCTAAACAAATTCCTAATAATCCTCCTTGACTATCTGGATTAACAGTGGGAACTCCCGTTAAGGCATTGCTAATAACCCCAGCTTGGGTTACGATTTTAATTTTACCTGCTTTTTCAGTTACCAAAAGTCGTCCATCAGGAAGGTAGGCAACGCCCCAAGGAGCGCTTAAACCGTTGGTGATTACTTTAGATTCAATTTCGGTGGTAGTCTGAATGCTTCCCGCGCGTGTCTGCCCAGAAAATGCGGGTTGATAAGTGGTGTTTGCCGTTCCTGTTTCTACAGGAGGACCTGTTGGTCCTGGATCTGTGCCTCCGTCAGTATTGTCATTATTCGAACAGCTACCTAAAGCAAGAATTCCAGCAAGAAGAAAAATACTTTTTTGAATTATCATAATGCTTTCATTTTAATGGTTAAAATTAAATTTTTGCATTATCGAACATTTCGAAAGAGAAGATTTAGGGTAGAGGTTTGTTAATTATCAAATGGTCAGTTTCGAACAAACTCTTATTTTCAATTAAGAATGCCTAAATGCTGATGCCATTTTATATGAAGTAATAGAATTTCAAAAACAGAAATCAAACTTCTTTTGGAAAAAGCATTTAGTGGGACATGCCTAATTGGAACGGGAAATTGTTATAAAATATTGCCAGTAAGTACTGGATTATCTTCTTCTTAGCAGAAATTTAACATACAATATTTTAAAAGAAATAAGGCTGAGCTCTTATTTTTAAAGGAGATTTTAAAGACTTTTTAATTTTTTCATGAAGATTGGAAAGACTTCATTTAATTCGTCAAAAAGAGGGTTTTTACGATTTTTTATTTTGATTTCACTGAATAATTTTAATCCTAAAGCAAATTGAGTTGCCTCTGAATCATTGGCAAAAATGTTCTTTTGTTTAATTTTTTCTATGATTCCAAAGATTTCGTCGTGATTGTCAAATTCAATTCCAAGTTCTCTTGCAGGTTCCGTTTCACCGTTTGCATATTCCTTAAGGCTTAATGTCAAGTAATATTTGTTTGATCTTTTTTCCATGATTTTTGTAATTCTAATTTTATTTGAGCCATTTATCGACTAAAGTCTTAAAGGCTTCTTTGTATTGTTCGCCAACTGTTATTTCTATTTTATCGATAAAAATGGAGTTTTTACTGATGGCGCTTATTTTATCTAATGAAATAATGAAAGAGCGGTGCACACGCATGAATTTTGACGATGGTAGTTTTTCTTCTAAAGCTTTAAGCGAAATCAGCGACATTAAGGCCTTTTGAGAATCTTCCAGATGCACTCTTACGTAATCTTTCAAACTTTCAATGTAGGTGATATCTTTTAGCGAAATTCTTACCCATTGGTATTCAACTTTCAAAAAGATAAATTCATCATCGGCAGCAATGCTGTTAAAATGATTATTGGCTTCTTCAGATAATTGTAAAACTTTGCTGGAAGCGCGTAAAAATTCTTCGTAGCTGAAAGGCTTAAGAAGATAATCTACCGCATTTACTTTATAACCTTCAATTGCATAATGATTATAAGCAGTTGTAAAAATGATTTTTGGTAATGGTCCAGGCTGATCTTGTATTAATCTTGCCAGTTCCATTCCGCTTAAATTGGGCATATTGATATCCAAGAAAACTAAATCGGGTTTTGTTTCCCTGATCAATCCCATGGCATCTACAGCATTATCACAAGTAGAAATTAATTCTAAAAATGGTGTTTGCTCTATAAAGGTTTCTACTAGTCTTAAAGCTAATGGTTCGTCATCTACTGCTATACATTTTATTACTGTCATTGCTCTAAATTTATCTTCAATTTAATTTTATATGTTCCGTGATCGGTAACTCCAAAAGAAATAGAGTGCTGATTCGGATAAATCAATTGCAGTCTTCGTTTGGTGTTGGTCAAGCCAATTCCGCCTACATCAGAAACTGCTGTTTTTTCAAAATAAGTATTTTCAACTTCAAATTCGAGCTCACTTCCATTTTGCGTAAGCTTAATGTAAATTTCACTTTTATCGGTGGCATGAACACCATGTTTAAAAGCATTTTCTACTAAAGGTAGTAATAACATCGGAACAATTGGGTAATCATGTATCTTTTCAGGAATATCTGTCGTAATAGTCAGTTTGCTATTGGCACGAAGTTTCATTAATGCAATGAAGTCTCTCATAAATTCGGCTTCTTTCAGCAGCGTTGTTTTTTCTTCGGTGCTGTAAAGCAAATAACGCATCATACGGCTTAAGGTATGAAGTGCATTTCTAGAATCTTCAACATTGGTATAAGTTAACGAATAAATACTATTGAGCGAATTAAAGAAGAAATGCGGGTTAATTTGAGCTTTTAGCATCGCCAATTCGGCCATTGTTTTGTCTTGTTCTAATTTTTGTTTATGCTGTGCGGCTTTCTGCCAATGCTGAAGCATAGCCCAACTCGTGCTTATTCCTAAAACCAATAGCGTTAAAGTAAAAACGTAATTGTCAAAATAAGGATTTTTGTATTTTTTAAAACCAATGGCTTTCATAATCTGATTATGAAGATCGGTTTGTGAAGTATAAAAATAGGCAATGAGCTGCATGGCAACAATTGCGGCAAATGCCCAAAGCAAGAAGGGTGAAGTATTGTCTTTTATAATAGTTTTAGGAACAATGATTTTTGCTGTAGAATAAAAGACAACCATTAGCAGAAACAATATGATGCTTTGCCAAAGCCAGAATACTTGTGGAAGTACAACATTCCAAGTAAGAGGAATATAAAACAGCATAAGATACCCTAATAATAACCAGCCAAGAATGTGTAGTCCGGTAAATAAATAAGGTCTGAAAATATTCGGTGTCATTACAATTTGTAGTTTATATCGACAATATTACATTTTATTTAAATACAAATTTTGAGCAATCGCTAAAACGGTATTTACAGTCTCTAAAAAGCATTTTAGAGCCGATAAGATAAAAATTAAACACTTGTTTAATATTATAAAAAAATCCATCGGTTCTCATCTTACTTTTATCGATTCTCTTTTGCTCTTCGTCTATTTGAAATTTTTCGTATCTTATATTTTATTTCTTTTGTTCACATATAATCGATAATTACACATTTTTCACAATGACTAAGCAATCATTTTTAAGCATCCTCGCAGCATCACTTATTATCGCTTCTTGCGGTAAAAATGATAAATCGGCTCAAGCCGGAGGCGCACCGCAGATTAAAGAATATAAGACTGTTACATTACAGCCGAAATCAGCGATATTGAACAGCGATTTTCCTGCTAGTATACAAGGACAGCAAAACATAGAAATTCGCCCACGAGTTGAAGGTTATATTGATAAAATTTTTGTTGATGAAGGTGCAGTAGTCAAAGCTGGACAGCCATTATTTAAAATAAGCGCTCCAGAATATGAGCAGCAAGTTCGTACTGCAACAGCAAGTATTAAAAGTGCTCAAGCAGAAGTAAGTTCGGCAAAATTGGCTGTGAACAAAGTGAAACCATTGGTTGAAAAAGGAATTATCAGCAAATACGATTTAGAGTCGGCTCAATATACTTATGAGTCAGCTATGGCATCTTTGGCTCAAGCAAACGCAGCTTTAGTAAATGCTAAAGTTAATTTAGGATATACTACTGTGACAAGTCCTGTAAATGGAGTTGTAGGTTCAATTCCTTTCCGTTTAGGAAGTTTGGTAAGTTCTAATACTGCTGAACCTTTAACAACAGTTTCAAGTATTGGAAATGTATATGCTTATTTTGCTATGAACGAAAAAGTACTGCTGAATTTTACTAAAGACGCTGGAGGTTCATTAAACCAGAAAATAAAAAGCATGCCTGCAGTTTCTTTACTGCTCTCAGACGGTTCGACTTATGATCAAAAAGGAAAAATAGAAACCGTAAACGGATTAATTAATACAGAAACAGGTACTGTAAATTTTAGAGCACGTTTTCCAAATCCAAAAGGAATTATCAGAAGCGGAAGCAGTACAACAGTACAAATTCCGAATGAAGTAAAAGATGCTATAATTATTCCTCAAAGCGCCACTTTTGAATTACAAGATAAAATGTTTGCAGTAGTCTTAGGAAAAGACAAGAAAACTAGAAATGCTAATATTACAGTATTAGACAATTCAGCAGGAAATTATTATGTGGTAACAAGCGGTTTAAATCCTGGAGATGAAATCGTATTAGAAGGAGTAGCTTCTTTGAAAGAAGGAACTGAAATTAAAGCCCAAAATCAAAGCCCAGAAACAGTTTACGCCGATTTAAAATAAAAGAAATGTTTAAAAAATTTATACAAAGACCCGTACTCTCGACGGTAATATCTGTTATTATCGTTATTTTAGGTGTTTTAGGCCTAATTGAGTTACCGATTTCCCAATATCCGGATATCGCGCCACCAACGGTAAACGTTGCGGCTAGTTATACTGGAGCGAATGCTGATGTGGTACTTAAAAGTATCGTAATTCCATTGGAAGAACAGATTAATGGTGTAGAAAACATGACTTACATGACTTCTACAGCAACAAATGATGGAAACGCATCGATTAAAGTTTTCTTTAAAGTAGGAACAAATCCTGACTTAGCAGCGGTAAACGTTCAGAATAGGGTTTCTAGAGCAACAAGTTTACTGCCAGTAGAGGTAACTCAGGCTGGGGTTACAGTAACCAAGAGCCAGAGTAGTAACTTGTTGATTTTCTCTTTATATAGTGATGATAAAGCTTACGATCAAACGTTTCTTCAAAACTATGCAAAGATTAATCTTGTGCCACAGATTCAACGTGTGGTTGGGGTAGGAGATGTAACTGTTTTTGGTGCCAAAGATTACTCTATGAGAATCTGGTTGAAACCAGATGTAATGCAGCAATATAAACTGATTCCGAGCGATATTTCGGCAGCTTTAGCAGAACAGAATATCGAGGCTGCGCCAGGTAAATTTGGTGAAAACGGAAATCAGTCATTTCAATATGTTATTAAATACAAAGGACGTTTAACAAGCGCTCAAGAATTTGGAGACATTGTTATAAAATCTGTTGGAAACGGACAGATGTTAAGACTTAAAGATGTTGCCAAAGTAGAGTTAGGATCTTTAAGTTATGCTCAAACAATTAAAACAAATGGTGTAGAATCGGCAGCGATGGCAATTAGCCAGACTCCTGGATCAAACGCGCGTGATGTAATTATCAATTCTAAAAAACTGATTGAAGAAGCAGCGAAGAGTTTTCCAAAAGGAATGAAATACACCATTATGGTGGACGTTAACGAAAACTTGGATGCTTCTATTGAAAAAGTAATTCATACTTTGGTTGAAGCCTTTATATTGGTTTTTATAGTAGTATTTATTTTCCTTCAAGATTTTAGATCGACTTTAATTCCGGCAATTGCGGTTCCGGTTGCGATTGTGGGAACATTTTTCTTCCTGAATTTATTCGGATTTACGATCAACTTATTGACGCTTTTTGCGATGGTACTTGCCATTGGTATTGTGGTCGATGATGCGATTGTCGTCGTCGAGGCCGTTCACGCCAAGCTGGATCACGGATATAAATCAGCTAAGAAAGCAACCATTCATGCAATGGACGAAATTTCGGGAGCAATCATTTCGATTACCTTGGTAATGGCTGCGGTATTTATTCCGGTAACATTTATTAACGGGTCTACAGGGGTTTTCTACAAGCAGTTCGGTATTACGCTGGCAGTTGCGATTATTCTTTCGGCAGTAAACGCCTTGACTTTGAGTCCTGCATTATGTGCGCTTTTATTGAAACCGCATGCCGATGATCATAAACATAAAAGTTATTTACAGCGTTTTTATACTTCTTTTAACGTTGCATTCGATAATGTTACTGCACGATACAAACGTTCGGTAAGCTTCCTTTCTGTTAAAAAATGGATTGCTTTGGCTTCAATTATAATTGCTGGTGTGGCATTAGTTTATATGATGAAAACTACGCCATCTGCTTTCGTACCTTCTGAGGATCAGGGAACTGTTTTCGCTAACATCAGCTTACCGCCATCTGCTTCTATGGAACGTTCAGATATTATTGCCAAAAGAGTCGATAGTATTGCAAAGACAATTCCGGGAGTTAAAAACACACTTCGTATTGTCGGACAGAACTTTACGGCTGGAGCGGGTAGTGCGTACAGTATGGTTATTGTGAAATTGAAACCTTGGGACGAACGTGACCTTAGTGTTGATGATGTAATCGGTCAGCTTTTTGCAAAAACAAGCGGTATTCGCGAGGCAAGTATTTTCTTCATTTCACCTCCAACCATTCAAGGTTTTGGACAAAGTGGTGGATTCGAATTCCAATTGCAGGATAAAGGAGGACATACAACTGCAGAGTTCTTTAAAGTAAATAACGAATTCTTAGCAAAATTATCAGAGCGTCCAGAAATTCAATATGCGACAACGCCGTTTAACCCTGGTTTCCCTCAGTATATGATGGATATTAATTTAGCGAAAGCAAAAGATGCAGGAGTTTCTGTAAATACGATTCTATCAACCATGCAAGGATATTATGGTGGATTGTACGCTTCGAATTTCAATAAATTCGGAAAACAATACCGTGTAATGGTTCAGGCGGCTCCAGAATTTAGAGCCAATACCGAAGGATTGAACAAGATATTCGTTAGAAATAGTGCAGGAAACATGGCGCCAATTACGGAGTTTGTAAAAATGACCAGAGTTTTTGGACCAGAATCTATTTCGAGATTTAACTTATTTACGTCAATTTCAATTACAGGAGCACCAAAACCAGGTTACAGTTCTGGAGATGCCATTAAAGCTATTCAGGAAGTGGCGGCAGAAAATCTTCCGGCAGGTTACGGTTATGAATTTTCTGGTTTAACGCGAGAGGAATTAGCATCTGGAAGTGAAACGATTTTCATTTTCCTTTTATGTTTGGTTTTCGTTTATTTCTTGTTGAGTGCACAGTACGAAAGTTACATTCTGCCATTTGCCGTATTATTATCAATTCCGTTTGGATTAGCTGGCGCGTATTTATTCTCGATTATTTTTAAATTGAATAGTAATATTTACTTGCAGATTTCATTAATCATGCTGATCGGGCTTCTTGCAAAGAACGGTATTTTGATTGTCGAATTTGCTTTGGATAGAAGAAGAAAAGGATTGCCTGTTGTACAAGCAGCAATTGATGGAGCAGTAGCGCGTTTACGTCCAATTTTGATGACTTCGTTTGCCTTTATTTTAGGATTAGTTCCGTTGATGTTTGCCAAAGGTGCAGGTGCTGTTGGTAATAAATCTATTGGTACTGGCGCCGTTGGGGGTATGTTAATTGGAACTATTTTAGGAGTTTTCGTAATTCCGGTTCTATTTGTCATTTTCCAAAACTTACAAGAAAAAATAAGTGGTCCTGCGAAAGATGGTTATGACGATGACGATGAAGACGAAATTCATTTAATAGAAGCTCACAAAGAGTAAACTTAAATTACAACAAAAATGACGAATAGTTCAAATAAATATATTTTACTGGTAATAACAGCCGCACTAATTAGTGCGTGCTCTGTTACCAAGAAATACGAACGTCCCACAACTTTAAAAACAGACCAGCTGTATCGTGATCAGTCTACAACCGATTCGACTACAATTGCAGATATGCCTTGGAATACCGTTTTTAAAGATGAAAAGTTAAATGCATTAATTCAGAAAGGTTTAGAACAGAACTTGAATTTAAAAAATGCAATTGAGAATATTGTTCAAGCAAGAGCTTCTTTACGTCAGAGTAAATTGGCTTATTATCCAAGTTTGCAATTGGACGCCAATGTGACGCATAACAAACAATCTCAAGCAGGATTAAACTTTCCTGCAGGAATCAACATTAACACTCTGACTACAACTTACAAATTGGGAGTTAGCAGTTCTTGGGAAATTGATGTTTGGGGAAAATTAAGCAGTTCTAAAAGAGCGGCTTTGGCAACTTATTTGGCTTCTGATGCTGCAAAACAAGCAGTTCAAACGCAGTTGATTGCCGATATTGCCAATAATTATTTCTTGCTATTATCGTATGATGAATCGTTAAAAATTACAGAAGAAACATTAAAAAGCCGTATCGAAAACGTTGCAACCATTAAAGCCTTAAAAGAAGGAGCAATTGTAACTGGTGCAGCTGTTGTACAGAGTGAAGCCAACCAGCATGCGGCAGAAGTTTTAATTCCGGACTTAAAACAAAGCATTCGTGAAACCGAAAATGCTATAAATATTTTACTAGGGCAAGGGCCTGGACCAATTGATAGAGGTGTTTTAGGAACACAGATTATTCCTGAAAAAATCGCAATCGGAATGCCTGCTCAGTTGTTAAATAATCGTCCAGATGTCCGTCAAGCAGAGTTTAATTTCAGAGTCGCTTTTGAGTCGACTAATTTGGCTAAAACTTATTTTTACCCAAGTTTGACACTTACAGCAAGCACAGGATTTTCAAATTTAGAATTGAATGACTTCTTTAGCCATTCTATCTTTTATTCTATTATTGGAGGATTAACACAGCCTTTATTCAATAATGGCTTAAATAAAATGAGATTGACAACAGCCCAGTCACAACAATTGCAAGCATACAATAATTTCCAGCAAAGTCTTTTAGTGGCAGGTCAGGAAGTTTCAAATGCTTTGTATGCGTACCAAATGGCTGTTGAAAAAGAAGATTCTAGAGCGAAACAAATTGCAGCTTTAGAAAAAGCAGTAGACTTTACACAAGAACTTTTAGAATACAGTTCGGCAACTAACTATACAGATGTATTAACATCTCAACAAAATCTTTTAGCAGCACAATTGAACGGAGTTAATGATAACCTGCAAAAATTACAAGCTGTTATTAATTTGTACAGAGCGTTGGGTGGTGGTTGGAAATAATTGTTTATAATGATAAAAACCGTCTCAAAACCTGAGACGGTTTTTTGAAATGTACGTCGTTTAAAAAACGCTCTCCGTCGATTAGTTTGATGATTTTGTATAATGAATGCTTGAATCGTGAATCTTTGGCATTACTTTCGATTAATATCTAATAAGATTAACATTTAAATTCTAAAGAAATGAAAAAGTTTATATTCGCCTCAGTGCTTTTTATGAGTGCAATTTTTGCTCAAGCTCAGGTATCAGTAAATGTAAATATTGGTACACCTCCAAATTGGGGACCACAAGGTTACGACAACAGCAGATACTATTATTTGCCAGACATCGATGTATATTATGATGTGAATCAAAGCGTATTTATTTACGACAACAGCGGAAAATGGGTTCGTGAAAGAAGACTTCCGTCAAGATATAGAAGTTATGATTTGTATTCAGGATACAAAGTAGTTTTGACCGATTATAGAGGAGATTCTCCTTATTACTATCACACAAAACATAGAGCCGAATATCCGCAAGGTTACCACGGAAAACCTCAAAAAAATAGAGGAGAAAAACCAAAAGGCAACAACGGTAATCATTACGGAAACGATAAAGGGAAAAACAAAGGAAATAAGTCAGACAAGAACCACGATCACGGTAATGGCAAACACCATTAAATAAACATGACTAAAAGAAAACGCCTCCAATTGGAGGCGTTTTTGATTTATACCATAAGTAAATATAAAATATACTGATTATATATTTAAATATAGCTCGCGGTTTCAATCGCGGGAGACATAATGTAATGATATTGTGTCGCTCCTCCGGAGCTTTTTTCTTGCGCTAGGAATTTTTGCTATAAATATTTCACTCCGCTGGAACTTTTTTAGATGTGTATTTTATTCGTTAATTGATAGCTAAAATAAATTGCCTCCAGCTTTAGCTGGAGGTTACTAGATTCTACATTTATTGGCTTTAGCCAAACTAGGCGCAAAAGTTTGGCTAAAGCCTTTTATTTGGATAAACAAAAAAACTCCAGCTAAAGCTGGAGGCAATTGATATTTAAATTTTTTATTAAAATAAATTTGTGCTAATTCGTGCAATTAGTGGCTATAAAAATCCTTTTTAATCCTATATCCCGATAGCTATCGGGAGTGGAAAAAATTATTCTGAAACCGCTTTCACTTTATGACCAAAAGCACCAAAAGAAAGGATAATCAAGAAACAGATTAAAGGAATAATATATCCTGACTGAATATCATCATGATTCATATCGATTAAAGTACCCATTCCGTAAGGAATAATCGCACCACCAACAATTGACATTACTAGCCAAGAAGAACCCGTTTCTGTGTTCGATTTTAAACCTTTAATACCTAATGAAAAGATTGTTGGAAACATAATTGACATAAAGAATCCGATTCCGCCAAGAGCGTAAAGAACTCCCATTCCTGATCCATATATGGCTACAAGAGAAAGAAGAGCTGACATAACACAGTAAATCGAAAGTAAAACGTAATCTTTTACAAACTTTAAAAAGAAAGTCCCAATAAAACGTCCAGCCATAAATAAAAAGCCATAACCGGCTAAATAAAAAGCTGCAGTTTTTTCATCTAAACCAGCTCCTTGTTGTGCAATTCTGATAAAGAAACTAGTAACGCATACTTGAGCGCCAACATAAAAGAATTGAGCGACAACAGCCCATGTTAAATGCCTAAATTTTAAAACAGAGAAAAAACCAGGTTTAACTTCAACTTCAGTATGCTTTGGTTTCATCGAAGGAAGATGCATGAAATAAAAAGCTATAGCTACTAGAACCAATACAGTTCCTAAAACAATGTAAGGCATTTTAACAGCCTGAGCTTCGCCTAATAAATACGCTGCTTTTTCAGTCTCTGGCATTGCTGCCATTTGCTCTTTTGTATGATTTGTTCCTGATAAAATAAATAATGAACCTACAAACGGAGCAACAACTGCTGCTAGCGCATTAAAAGAAGCTGCTAAATTTATTCTTTTAGAGGAAGCCTCTGCGGGACCTAAAATAGTAGCGTAAGGATTTGCACTGGTTTCAAGAATTGTTAATCCGCAGCCAATTACAAAAAGAGCAAATAAAAACAATTCATATGTTCTTGAATCTGCGGCTGGAACAAATAAAAATGCTCCTGCGGCAAAAACTAATAATCCGACGATAATACTAGTTTTGTAGCCAAATTTTTTGATTAGCATTCCCGCAGGAATTGCCATGATAAAATAAGCAAAGAAGACAGAAGTATCAATCAAAGTAGATTGACTATTATTTAATTCACAGGCTTTCTTTAAGTGTGGAATCAAAACAGAATCCAGATTATGCGCCATTCCCCAAAGAAAAAATAAACTGGTAATTAAAATAAATGGAACTTTATAATTGGCAGCACCGTTTCCAGTTTCTAAAGGCGCTTCATGTTGATCGCCGGCTTGGTTTGTAATTTGCATTGTTTAGGTAGTTTTTAGTTTTTTATATAGGTTCAAAGCTTCAAAGCGACAAAGGTTCAAAGTGAAGAAACCTTTGTTTCTCTGCACCTTTGAACCTTTGTTCCTTGAAGAAAATTATTTTTTCTTCACTAAAAGTAAGTGATCACATACCAAAACCACTTCACCGCGTTGGTTGATGATTTCTACATGTTCTGTGACAGCTCCCATTTCTGGATTTTTGGCTTCGCCTTTTTCAGAAATGGTAACTTCTGAGTGAATCGTATCTCCGATATGAACTGGTTTTACAAAACGCATTTTATCATATCCTCTAGAAAAAGCTTCCGGATTTATTTCAGATGCTGTTAATCCAATTCCGATGGCAAAAACCATAGTTCCGTGCGCGATTCTTTGTCCGAATGGCTGAGTTTTGCACCATTCTTCGTCCATGTGGTGTGGAAAGAAATCTCCAGTGTGTCCAGCGTGAACTACAAAATCAGTTTCTGTAATGGTTCTGCCTAAAGTTACTCGTTTGTCGTCGATTTGATAATCTTCGAAAAAAGTCGATTTAAAATACATAATTTATTCTTTTTATTCGTCAGCTCTTTCAAATAGATTTCAAAATCAGGTTTGTTTTGAAGAGGACTTAAATTTTGTTTTTTGGTTTTGAAATATAGTGTTTTAATTACACTTCATCAAAAGAAATTCCGCCGTTTTTGTTACTTTCATAACAAGCTTCTACGACTTTCATTGTGTCCAGAACATCTTGAACACTTGCTGATAATTTTTGGTCAGAACCTTCTTTGAAATGCATCAGATTAGACATTGCACCAATAAAAGCTTCTGGAAACCACGAACCTTCTAGTTTTACTTCTGTCCATTCATATTCATTTTCATTATCTTTTTTTGGCAGCGCGTATTCAAAAACATCAGGAAGACCGTCAGGATAGTTCATCAACAAGCCCATTTTTGCTTTAACAGCGCCTTTTGTTCCTTCCCATTTGATGTAGCTTTCTTCATGTTTTGGACCAAAGTGATGATCGTGATTCGTATTGATTACAACATGCTTGTCTTCGCCATAATCCAAGATAATCGTAGATCTGCTTGATGATAATTTTTTAAGCGGATGTTTAGCCGTTTTCGCGTAAACACTTTTAGGGTTTCCCAGAAAAGATCTTATGCAATCAATATAATGCACGCTGTGGAAAAGAATCTCCAATCTAGGATGTTCTTTAATTAAAGGAAATAATTCCCAAGGCGTATTTACGGTAACTTTAAATTCTAAATCGTATAATTCGCCAATAATCCCCTGATCAATCAAATATCTGGCTGCGCTTACAAAAGAAGCAAAACGCAATTGGAAATTGATTGCCGCAACTAAATTTTTTCTTTCGCAAACTGCTACAATCTCACGTGCCTGAGCCAAATCATTTCCCATTGGCTTTTGGATCAAAACAGCAGCGCCGTCAGGCAATTGTTCAAGAATCTCAATGTATTGATCAGGTAAAACGGTGATATCGTAAACAGCGTTTGAAGGCGCATTTTTTACTGCATCGGCAACACTTTCAAAAACATGATCGATTTTGAATTGCTTCTGTAAATCGTATGCTTTTGAAATCGTTCGGTTGGTAATACCAAAAACTTTAAAACCAGCCATTTCGTAAGCAGGAAGATGCGCATCTTTTACAATACCGCTCGCTCCGATAATTACAATGGGCTGTTCTGTTTGGGGAAGTAAAGGTTTATATTGAATATTCATTTGTTCTATGTTTTGAAATTAAGCTTGCCAATTTTAATTTTTGACAGAACTGTGTAATGTTGTTCCTTGACTTAGTTCTTTTATTTTCTTTTGAGTTTCTTCTAAAAGTATATCTGATGAAATATCTGTTTCAATCGCTTTTAAAACTGCTCCGTCAATTAATTCGGCTACTTTTGGCCAGATTGGAGTTTGAGGAAGTGTCAATGCATTTTCGTGAAGCATTTCCAGTTTATGATAAAACGGAATTAAAGTATTAATTTCTTCATCTTTCCAAGTCGATTTTCGGCATCCGATTCCGCCTTCCATAGTTAATAATTTATCGCTTTCGGGTGTAGTGGCAAATCGTAAAAAATCATATGCCAGTTTTTTGTGCTTGCTTCCTGAACCAATCGTATACAGCCAATATACATTTAAAGAAGCCGTTTTATGACCGGGATCAGATGGAAGGGAAGTGATATCGATTTTTCCTTTCACTTTCGATTCTTCAATCACTTCTGCCATTGAAGCAAATCCGAACCAGTTGATTGCCATTGCGGCTTGTCCTTCGGCGAAAGCCAAACCTGCTTCAACAGAACCAAATTCTTTCGATTTTGGATGAACAGCATTTGCATCATTGACCATTTTTCTATAAAAATCCAATGCTTTTATTGCTGCTTCATTATGAATATCAATCTGATTTTTTTTGTTTAATAATGAACCTCCACGTGTCCATAATTGCAGACAGAAGTCAAAAACCATATTGTGTCCGTCAGGATAATTGGCAAAAACAGCACCGTATAAATTTTGCTCGGGACGATTAAAAAATGTCGCAATTTCTGTAAATTCTTGCCACGTTTTTGGAGTAGAAAGTTCGTAACCAAACTGTTTTCTAAAATTCTCTTTTTCGGTTTCGTTTTCGAATAAATCCTTTCGATAAATCAAACATTCGGGGCCGTCATGAAATGGAAGTCCAAAAATGCCATTGCTTAATTTCTGCAAATGCAACAGCGATTTATGCCATCCAAAAGGATAATTTTCTGGCGGATTTTCTCCTATTAAGGAAAATAAATTTAGAACCGCATTTTCGTTTGCAGCATCAAAAATCCAATCGGTATTGATATGGGCAATATCCCATTTTCCTTCTTTTAAACCTTTATCTGAAATGGTAGTTTCATATAAATCATGAAGTTCTAATGCAACCATTTCAGCTTCCATTTTTATATTGTTTTGAAGTGAAAATGCATCCCATAATTTTCGAAGTGTACTTTCGAAAGGATCGAATTTACGAACGGCGATTCTAATTTTTTCCATTAACAGTCTATAAATTCTTTAATAATTTTCTCGTTGTCCTGACCTAGTTTCGGCGAACCTTTTCCTGAAGTCAGATATTCGCCGTCAATTTTTATCGGACAGCGTGTAGTTTTATAAGTATAGCCGTCCAACATTTCGACTTGCTGAGTGAAATTCAAAACCTTAAATCCATCTTCCGCAAATAGCTGTTGATAGTTTAAAACTCCTGCGCACCAAATGTCTGCTGGTTCTAAAATATCTAACCAAAATTGTGTTTCCTGCGTTTGCAAATGATCGGCAAGAATATTTTTTATTTCGTCTCTAAGCGTAAATTTATTTTCAGGGAAAACCAATAAAGCATCGCATTTTAGCAAAGAAGCCAAAACAGGAATCGAGCCCATTGCAAGTGCCAGATAACCGTTTTTGGTTTTGTAAATTCCGTATGGTGCACCCAAATAAGCGTGTGCATTATTGGTTTTGGTTCGAACTGGCAATTCACCGCCGTCATTGAAGAAAGTGGTAATGGTTTCAAACTGAAAATCAAACGCCGATTCCAGCATACTCACCTGAATTTGTGCTCCAATATTATGCGTTGCTTTTCGATATAAAGCAGCTAAAATTCCTTGTGCCAAATGTGCTCCGGCTAACATATCTACAATCGATAATCCCATTGGAACCGGACCATCTTCCTGATTACCGCTTAACCAGGTCAAAGCCGTTAAAGATTGTAAAAGCAAATCCTGACCTGGTAGATCCTTTAAATCAGGATGCTCTCCAAAACCAGAAATCGAAGCATAAATCACATTCGGATTAATGTTTTTTATATCTTCATAACTCAATCCAATGCGTTCCATAACTCCGGGTCTGAAATTATGCATGACAACATCGGCTTTAGCTAATAATTTTTTTAGTTTTTGAAGCTCTTCTAGCTGTTTAAAATCAATGGCGAAAGATTCTTTGTTTCTGTTGATGGTATGAAAAACAGACGATTCGCCGTTCATAATCAAATCAGAAGTATATAAAGTACGGCAAATATCTCCCGTTCCCGGTTTTTCAATTTTTATAACGCGTGCGCCCAAATCAGCCAAACGCAAACTCGCCGAAGGCCCCGAAAGAAACTGACTGAAATCTATAATTAAATAATCTTCTAAAGGTTTCATTTTTTTTGTTTAACCGTTTTATTGTTTAATCTTTATTTTCAACAATTAAAATCTATTTTAATCTGCTAAAATCTTTTTAAATCTGCGTGAAATACCTTTTATGCATAGATTTTTTCACGCAGATTTATACAGATTAAAGCAGATTTGCACAGATTTTAATTTAATCTGTTGAGTATTATTTAGCTTGAATAAATTCTTCGTGTATAATTAAATTGTCTTGTCCTACTTTTGGAGCGGCTTTTTCGCTTAATAGAATTTCACCGTCTAATTGAATCGGACTTCTCGTTGTAACTAAAGTTTCGCCTTCGGTATTCTTCACCGTTTGTTTCAGTTGCAATTCATTCACAAAAGGCTGATTGTTTAATTCTTCATAATTGAAAACTTTTCCGCACCAAATCCCTTCTTTTTGCAGAATTTCAATCCAGTAATCAGAAGTTTGGGTTTGAATTCTTTCGCTTAAAATCGTTCTGATTTCATCGCGTTTTTCAAACCAAAGATGTTTATCCGCGTAAGCGTTTAAATCCAATCCTAAAGTTTTTCCAATAAAAAGTAAATTGCCCATTGCAAGAGATAAATAGCCGTTTTGTGTTTGGTAAACTCCGTAAGGAGCGCTTAAAAAAGCATGTGCACTTCCTTTAATATCGCCGCGTTCAGGTAATTGACCGCCATCATTTAAGAAAGAAGTAATCGCTTCAAACTGTACATCTAGAATAGATTCCAACAGACTCACTTCTACCAAAACACCTTTTTTGGTTTTAGCTCTTTTTAAAAGTGCTGCCAAAATTCCTTGTACAAAATGATTCCCGCACATTAAATCGGCTACAGCCAAACCAAAAGGAACTGGACCTTGACTTTTGCGTCCGCTTAACCAGCTTAATCCGGAAAGCGATTGTAACAATAAATCTTGTCCTGGTTTTTTAGCCCACGGACCTTCGTTTCCGTAACCTGTAATGGTTCCGTAAATAATCTGTGGATTTATAGAAAGCGTATTTTCAAAATCTAATCCGATTTTTTCCATCACTCCGGGTCTGAAATTATGTGTCATAATATCAGCCTTTTCGATTAGTTTTTTTATTAAAACCAAATCGTCAGGATTTTTCAAATCGGCAGCAAAAGATTCTTTATTTCTGTTAATGGTATGAAAAAGCAAACTGCTGTCATCCACAAACAAATCTTTAATACTCAATTGTCTGCAGGCTTCGCCTTTTACGGGACGTTCGATTTTGATGACGCGTGCACCCAAATCGGCTAGTTTTAATCCAGCTGAAGGCCCTGCTAAAAACTGACAGAATTCCAGAACAATTAATCCTTCTAAAGGTCTCATACGGTTTGGATTTTTAGAGATTCCGCATAAAGCGAATTCATTTCTTCCAATACTTTTAATTCGTCTCCGCCATTCATCAAATAATTGCGAACCACATCTCCAGCATGATCCTGGAAATACATATGCCCATAATACCTCGGACGAAGAAAAGCGCGTTCTAAAGCAGGAAATGTATTTTTGAAATAATCATGCGTCACACCATTAATTCTCTCGCTTTTCCAAGCTTGCAAATGACCTGGCTGACCGCCATTGTCGGTATAAATATTCTGCTGAACTTGTGATGAACACGTAAATTCGGCGTATTTAATGGCAGTTTCAATATGTTCGCTGAATGATGAGACCGCTAATCCAGTGCCACCCAAAGACGAAATCATTGAATTGTTATTTAAACTTACTAAATCGTAAAAATGTAAAAGTTTACGGCTGTAGCCAATGCGTGAATAGTTAGAATAACCATATGCAAAGGGACAATACGCAATTTCGTCTGAGTTAACCATTGCTTCATAAACCTGAATTGGGTTTCGGTTAAAATTAGCTGTATCAATTAATTGAGCCAGTTCTCTAAACATTTGAAGCGCTTTGATTCCAGTGGTTTCAGAAATTACTTTTTCTTCAGAAAGAAAAGGAGCTTCACCCAAACTACAGCAAAACATATAAAAGCTCATTAAAACATCTACCGGAATTCCAGCAAAAGCAACTAAACCTTTTTTGGCCAATGCTAATAAATCATCATAAGTTTTAGGAACTTCTAAATTGTTTTTCTCTAAAAGGTCCAATCGGGCAGAAGCAACCGGAGTTGCAGCATCAATTGGCAATGCCCATAATTTGTCGTGAAAAACATAACTTCCGTATGATTTTCCAACAGTATTAATTTCTTGGTCTTTAATATATTCGTTTGATAAATAATCAGATAACGGAAGAATCGCTTTGGTCTGAGCTCCAAAACCTGTCCAAGGATGATCGATAACCAATAAATCGAATCTTTTGGCTAAGTCTTCGATAGAAGCATCGGCAAATTCTTGTAAGCTTCTTTTCTCCCAAGAAATTTCAACTTCAGGATGTAGTTCTGTAAAACGCTGCGATGTGGCAACCATAGGAAGCAAACCTCTTGTATGGTTCCAAGTTATGCCTTTTAATTTTATCATTTTTGTATAGAAGTTTTGGGTAAATGTAATCGATTGTATTAATAAATGTAAAATTTACAATTACAAAAGTAGAAATAAGATTTAGATGGACAAGAAATCCCTTCTTTTTAAGAAATCTTTTTTATATAAATCGATAATTAGTGATATAATTTTTACAAACCGTCTAAAAATTGTTATAAAAATTTAAAGTTTAGTCATTTTTATTAGTGGAAAATAAAATAAAGGTCGATTATTAATTTTTAAAAAGTATTTTTGTAATTGTGAATTTTACATTTATTTTTTTTATACAAAAACTAATTAACCTGATGAAATATATTGTTTGCGAAAAACCGCAGGAATTTTTACTAAAAGAAACCAATATTCCGGAACCAAAAGAAGGTGAAGTTTTATTGAAAATTAAAAGAATCGGAATCTGCGGAACTGATATTCACGCTTTTGGAGGAACTCAGCCTTATTTTGAATATCCAAGAATTTTAGGTCACGAATTGGCTGCAGAGTATGTAAAAGGAAATGCTACGGGTTTTGAACCAGGAGATAAAGTAACTTTTATTCCGTATTTCAACTGTGGAAAATGCGTGGCTTGCAGAAACGGATTGACAAATTGCTGTGTAAATATCAAAGTTTTCGGAGTTCATATTGATGGCGGAATGGCCGAATATGTTTCTATTCCAGAACAATATTTATTGCACGGTCAGGGATTAGATTATGATGAATTGGCTTTGGTCGAACCATTGGCAATTGCAGCACACGGCGTTAGAAGAGCGGCTGTAAAGGCTACAGATATTGTTTTGGTAATGGGAGCAGGACCAATCGGAATTGGTTTGATTCAGTTTGCTAAAATAGCTGGAGCCAAAGTAATCGTAATGGATATCAACGATTACAGATTAAACTTCTGTAAAACAGAACTAAATGCAGATGAAACAATTAATCCGTTAAATGATAATGTTGTGCAAAAATTAGCTGAATTGACAAATGGCGACATGGCGAATGTGGTAATTGACGCGACTGGAAATCAGAAAGTGATGAACAGCGCTTTCAATTATATTTCGCATGGCGGAAGATTTGTTTTGGTTGGACTTCAAAAAGGGGAACTGAGTTTTAGTCATCCTGATTTCCACAAAAGAGAATCGACTTTAATGAGTAGCCGAAATGCGACAATAGAAGATTTCGAATATGTAATGAAATGTCTGAAAGAAGGAAAAATCGATCCTAAAAAATACATTACGCACAGAACAAGTTTCTCTGAAATGATTACTGATTTTGGGAATCTGATTGATCCGAAGAATAATGTAATTAAGGCGTTAATTGAAATAGAGTAATTAGTTATTGGTGAAAAGTGATTAGTGAAATGTGTGCAAGTTTAAGTTAAATGTATTTCACTTTTCACATCTTACAAATCACATTTAACACAAAAAAAAATGGATTTAAACTTAAAAAATAAAATAGTTGTCGTTTCTGGTTCGGCTGGTAAAGAAGGCAGTATCGGAGAAACGATCGTGAATAGATTGGCAGATGAAGGCGCAATTCCAGTTTTAGTTGACCGAAATGCGAGAGGTTTTGAATATGTAGAAAGACTTCAAAAAAGAGGTGTTAATTCTTTATTCGTTCAAACTGACGTTACCAATCCTGTTGCGATAGAAAATGCTGTAAAAGTAATTGGAGCTAAATACGGTAGAATCGATGCTATAATCAATAACGTTGGTGTCAATGATGGAGCAGGATTAGATTCAAGTTATGAGGATTTTATGAATTCTTTGAAATTGAATGTGGTAAGTTATTTTCTTTTAGCTAAATATTCGCTTCCATACTTAAAAGAATCAAAAGGAAATATTTTGAATATCGGTTCAAAAGTTGCCTTAACGGGACAAGGCGGGACTTCAGGTTACGCTGCCGCGAAAGGTGGAGTTTTGGGCTTAACAAGAGAATGGGCGGTAGATTTGATTCAGTACGGAATCCGTTCGAATGCCATTATTATTGCAGAAAGTTATACGCCTGCTTATGAAGATTGGATTAAAACATTGCCAGATGGAGAAGCGGTCTTGAAAAAAATCAGTAAAACGATTCCATTAGAAAGCCGAATGACGAAAACAGAAGAAATTGCAGATACGGCACTTTTCATCATTTCTGAAAAATCATCGCATACTACAGGACAATTTGTTTTTGTGGATGGAGGTTACGTACATTTAGACCGCGCTTTAATCAGCGATGTTAATTAAAAAGTTATGAGTAAAAGAATAGATTCCCATCAGCATTTTTGGGTATTTGATCCCGTTAGAGACAGCTGGATTGATGAAACCATGCAAAATATTCAAAGAGATTTTCTTCCAGAAGATTTACACCCGTTATTAAACGCCAATCAGTTTGAGGGCTGTGTTGCTGTTCAGGCTAGCCAATCAGAAGAAGAAACTCAGTTTTTATTGGATTTAGCTTCTAAAAATGATTTCATAAATGGTGTTGTAGGCTGGGTAGATTTGCGAAATGAAAGCATTGAAGAGCGTTTGCAATTTTTTTCAGATCAAAAAAAACTGAAAGGTTTCAGACATGTAGTTCAAGGTGAAGTTGATGATTTTATGGATGGAGCAGCATTCAGAAGAGGAATTAAAGCTTTAAAAGCATTTAATTATACTTACGATATATTAATTTTCCACAGACAGCTTTCGGCTGCAATACGTTTGGTAAAAGATTTTCCAGAACAGCGTTTTGTGATTGATCATATCGCTAAACCAGATATTAAATCAGGAAGTATTGATTCTTGGAAAAAAGGAATCGAAGAAATCGCAAAATATGACAATGTTTGGTGCAAAATCTCAGGAATGGTAACAGAAGCCGACTGGAAAAACTGGAAACCAGAAGATTTGAAACCGTATTTAGATGTGATTTTCGAAAACTTCTCAGCAGATAAATTGATGTATGGTTCAGACTGGCCAGTTCTCAATGTAGCTTCTGATTATCATGAAGCAGTAAAGACTTTAAAAGATTATATTTCGAAATTTTCTATTGAAGATCAGAATAAGATTTGGTTTGAGAATGCGAAGGAGTTTTATAAGTTATGAGTTAGCTCATAGATTAAAAGAGCCTGAAAGGCTCACATCATGAACACTGGGCAACGCCCAGTGACAGCAAATAGACATACGTAACAAAGCCCTGAAAGGGCGTAAGCAATTACATGGCGATTATTGCTTACGCCCTTTCAGGGCTTTTGCTGTGCTCTGGTCTATATCAATTCATAGGGCGTTGCCCTATGGTGATAGCTTTGAGGCCTTTGGCCTCTTAAAACGGTTAAAATATAGCCCGTGGTTTCAACCACGGGACACAATGTGAGAAATGCAATACGTGACAATATTGCATCCCCGTGGTTTCAACCACGGGCTATGTTTGAAAATTGGTTCTAGAATTTAACCGCTTTCTTAGGTACATTTTTGTCAATAGTTGTAGTCTTCGAAAAATTAGCCGAAGAACCACTTAAATCAATATTCTTGCTCGCTTCACCATTAATTGTAATTGCATTTGATGAAGAAGGATTAAATTCGATATTTTTCAGCGAAAGATTTTTAGTATTGTAAATTTCGAAAGCATTCTTCGCTTCGATATCCAATTGTGCATTGCTGATTTTGATTCCGTTTGCGTCAATTATAGAAAAACCTTTTTGTGCTTTGGCAATCAAGTTTGAGATTTCAATATTTTCTAAATTCATTTCAGGAAGACCTTGTAAAAATACGGCTTGCTGAGCACCTTTAATCGTAATATTTTTGATTATAATATTTTTAAACTGAGGCGTTTCTTCGTTTACCGGAATCGCTTTTGTGCTAACGGTATTCCCGCCTTCTGCTAAAGTTTCAGCGATTGATTTTCCTCCGTAATACAAATCAAAAGAAATCGCTTGAGATGGAATATCAGTCATAAAAACATCCGAGATGTAAATGTTTTCTACAACACCGCCACGCCCGCGAGTACTTTTAAAACGTAGACCAACATCAGTTCCCATAAAAGTACAGTTAGAAACGTGCAGGTTTTTTACACCGCCTGACATTTCACTTCCAACCGTAACACCACCATGACCATGATAAACGATATTGTTTTTTACAATGATATTTTCGCAAGGAACGCCTCTGTCACGTCCGTCTTTGTCTTTTCCAGATTTTATACAAATCGCATCGTCACCAACATCAAAACTTGAGTTTTCGATTACTACATTTTTACAAGATTCTACGTCAAGTCCGTCACCGTTTTGAGAAAACCACGGATTGCGAACGGTTATATTTCGAACAATCAAATCTTCAATTAATAAAGGGTGAATATTCCATGCTGGAGAGTTTTGAAAAACAGGTCCGTCAAACATGACTCTTTTGCTATTTTGAATGCTTACCAAAACTGGACGAAGAAAATCGTGAATAGCTTCAAAATCTTCTTTTGTTTTTAAATCAAGACGAATGTTTTGATCGGCACCTTTAGCGCCTTTTAGATATTGCTCAGAAGGATACCAGCTGTCTTTCTTTTCATTTAAAACACCGCCAGACGCTACAAATTTCTTCCATTGTTCATCTGTTAGTTTGCTTTTTTTAACTTGTCTCCAAGCTTCACCTGAACCGTCCCAAACTCCATTTCCGGTAAAAGCAATGTTTTCTAAGTTTTTTCCATAAATAGGAGAGATACAGCGCCAAGTATTTAAACCTTCAAAGCTGGTTTCTATTATTGGATATAAAGATTTATCGGTAGAGAATTTAATTAAAGCGCCAGTTTCAGCATGCAATTCAATATTACTTTTTAGAATGATTGGACCAGTCAGCCAGATTCCGGGTGGGATAATTAATTTTCCTCCACCTTTTTTAGAAAGTGCATCAATCGCATCAGCAAAAGCTTTTGTATTCAAAACATAACCGCCGTTTACCGCTCCAAAGTCTTTTAGATTTACACTGTAATTTGGAATTACAGGTTCTTGGACTTCAATCATTTTAAATTCAATATTTTTATAAGTATCAGAAGATTTTTGTGCAGAAACTGTATTGAAACTCAAAGCAAAAGAGGCGAGAGCAACACATAAAAGGGTTTTTCGGTTAGTTTTCATTCGTATTATATTATAGTTAAAAGTCCTTTTTTTGGAAACCGGTACATTATCAATTCAGTTTTTTATTTATTAAATTTTTATTCAATAAATAAAATTACACTTTTTTAATTTGAAATATTTAATGTAATCGATTACACAAAACTATTAAAAAAATAATAGAAAATGACACTTTTGGTGAGTTTATCACAGATTTCTTATGAATTTAATTTTTTTTAATTGGGAAATCAGACGATAATGAAAAGCCGAATTTTTGAAGTGAATGTTTCGAAGTCAATATTACAGGAGGGTACAGGATGCCTGTAATTTTATATTCTTTTAAATTGTCCCTGTTATTTGGTAAAAGTGTTAAAAATACAATTATTTGTAAAAATTATAGCGCTTTAAATAAATGCCTCGTAATTTTAGCTTAAGAAAAAAATCAATACTATAAATAATGCGTTTAATTCCTTTCAACAAATTACTAGTCGTTTTTTTACTGGTATTCACAATTTCGGCAAGTGGTGCTGAAATCTGGGTTTCACCATCAGGAAAAGATTCGAACATCGGAACAAAATCAAATCCGCTGGCAACGGTTCACATGGCAATGCGAAAAGCGAGAGAACTTCGTCGTTTAAAAGATCCATCTATAAAAGACGGAATTCGAATCATTGTAATGAACGGAACGTATTATTTAAACGAACCTTTATTTGTACGTCCTGAAGATTCTGGAACTGCGGACAGCCCAACAATAATAGAAGCTGATGCAAACGCAAAACCAATTATAAGCGGTGGAATCGAAATTAAAAATTGGACAAAATCGACAACGATTATAAATGGACTAAAAAAAGGCTCCGTTTGGGTGGCCGATGCTCCTAAAAAAGCGGGAAGTCTGATTGATTACAGACAATTATGGGTAAACGATAAAAAGGCAGTTAGAGCCAAAAATACAGATGGAAACTCGATGGAAAGAATCTTATCATGGAATCATGAATCGCAAACTTGTTGGATTCCGTTTAAAGATAAATCGGTAAAGTTTGAGCCGGGAATGGAAATGTTTATTGTGCAATGGTGGTCGAATGCGAATCTTAGAATTAAAAACATCGAAGTTCAAAAAGACAGCGCCAGACTTTCGTTTGAAGAACCTGAAAGTAGAATTCAAAGCGAGCATCCCTGGCCAGCACCTTGGATTTCTAAAAATAACGGAAACTCAGCTTATTTCTTAAACAATGCTTTTTCGCTTTTAAACGAACCAGGAGAATGGTTTTTAGATAAGAAAAATGCCAAAATCTATTATATTCCAAGAGCTGGAGAAGATATTGCTACAGCTAAAGTTACTGCTCCGTTTTTAGAAAATCTTCTGGAAGTAAAAGGAACAATCGATTCTCCTGTTCATCATTTTCAATTTAAAGGAATTTCGTTTCAATACAGCAATTGGCTTCGTCCATCGCAGCAAGGTCATGTGCCGTTGCAATCTGGTTTGTATTTGTTAGATGCTTATAAATTGAAACAGCCAGGAACACCAAATCAGGCAAGTTTAGAAAATCAAGGCTGGGTTGGACGACCTCGCGCTGCCGTAGAAGTGAATTATGCGAATAACATTCAGTTTGAATCGTGCCGTTTTGAGCATTTGGCTTCAACTGGTTTAGATTTAAATAAAGGAACAAATCACAATACCGTAAAAGGAAATTTATTTAAAGATATCGGCGGAAGTGCCATCAATGTTGGGGTTTTCTCTGAAGAAGCTTTTGAAGCGCATTTGCCTTTAATCATAAAAGATGAAAGAGAAATGTGTTCGGATGAAGTAATCGCTGATAATTTAATCACCAACGTAACCAATGAAGATTGGGGAACTCTGGGAATCAGTGCAGGTTTTGTTCGAAATATTACAATTGAACACAACGAAATTTCAGATGTCTCGTATTCTGGAATGGCGATGGGCTGGGGTTGGACACACACTCCAAACGTGATGCAGAACAATAAAATTCTGGCTAATAAAATTCATCATTATGCGAAACACTTGCATGATGTTGCTGGAATTTACACGCTTTCGGCTCAGCCAGGAAGCCGAATCGAAGAAAACTATATCGACAAGGTTTACAACAGTCCATATGCGCACGATCCGTTTTTATGGCTGTATTTGTACACCGATGAAGGAAGTGAAGGTTTTACTATTAAAAACAACTGGATTGCGGAAAAGAAAATCCTTAAAAACCATAACGGCCCAAAAGGAAATATCTGGGAACACAATGATCCGTATGTGAGCACTAAAATAAAAGATGCAGCAGGAATTAGAGCGCCTTATAAAGATTTAGAAAAAGAAGTCGTAATCGATGAAAATTGGGGATTACAGGAAATGCCAAAACCGTATGCCATCGAATTGATAGGTTCTGATTTTGATATCGAAAAAATCAAATCGACTTTAACTGGTTTTAGAATTGTAGGTCAGGAATTGTACCAATGGAAAAATCATTTGGTGATTTACGGAAAAATGAATCAGCCGGAAAGAACGAAGCGAAAACTGGCGGGTGCTTTTCCATCTTTACAGATTAAAATCTATGAGGATTTAGTTTACGATTTCCAAAACTTCGAAAGATGCAAAGATTCAAAACCAGCATCTGATTGGGAAAATGTGGTTTTAACAGCAAATCTTCCTGCTGATGAAAAACTGCAAAAGGAATATGTAGAATATCATAAAACGCAATTCGAAAAATGGCCAGAAGTTGCCAAAGGTTTCTGTAATGCCGATTTCCAGCAATTGCAGGTCTTCAAAAATGAAAGACAATTGATCTTAGTTATCAGTATTCCGAAAGGCGAAAATTTGGATAAACTAAATCCAAAGACAACGGAAAATAATCCGCGTGTAGACGAATGGAATGCCTTAATGAAAAAATACCAATCGGGAATTGAAGGCGCAAAACCAGATGAAACTTGGATTTTCTTAAGTAAAGTAGAAGTAGAAGCAAAAAAATAATACGCATAATAAACCCGACAGGTTTTTAAAACCTGTCAGGTTTATTATGCGGAAAAAATATTTAGCCACAGATTAAAGGATTTCCACAGATTAAAAAATCCATTTAATCCATTTAATCCTTTTAATCTGTGGCAAAAAAAAAACTAAAATCAACAATCTAAAATAACCACACCTCATGTTAAAAATAGCCATTCTGGGACTTGGAGAAGGACGAAGCACAATGTCGGCTGCTATAGAAAGTTCAAAACTAGAACTCGTTAAAATATGCGACCGAAACGAAGAATTGTGCAAACAGCGCGCAAAAGAATTCGATTTTTATTCGTACACGACTAATTACGACGATTTGTTAAACGATGCTTCAATTGATATTATCGCGATTTATACGCCAGATCATCTTCATGCGCAACACGTAAAGCAAGCTTTATTGAGCGGAAAACATGTCGTGTGTACAAAACCTTTTATAGATGATCTTTCGGATGCAAAAGAACTTTTAGAATTGAGCAAATCAACAGGAAAGAAAGTTTTCATTGGGCAAAGTTCCCGTTTCTTTGAACCAGCCAAAAGGCAAAGAGCCGATTACGAAGCAGGTTTAATTGGCGATTTAATTACCATTGAAGCGCAGTATCACGCGGATCACAGATGGTTTTTAAAGAAAGAATGGTCGCTTTTACAATCATTTAAATGGTTGTACGGAGGTTTGAGCCATCCTGTAGATTTTATCAGATGGTATCTTCCAAATATTCAGGAAGTAATGGGTTACGGAATGATCAGCAGTAACGGACAAAATGCAGGATTAAAGAATGAAGATACGATGCATTTTATCTTCAAAGCAACCGATGGAAGAATTGCTCGTGTAAGCGGTGTTTACACTTCGCCAACTCAGCCAGCACAACGTGACAGCGGAATGAGCACAATTTTGCGAGCTACAGAAGGCGCAAGTCAGGCCGATTATCATGAATTGCGTTATGCCGTTACAGACAAAACTGGCGAAGAAAAAGTAATTACTTGGGGAGATAGTACGATAAAATATTATTTCCGTTTTGAGGGACAAAGTCATCACGGCGGAGAATATCAAAATTATTTAGAATATTTTGTAGACAGCATCGAGCAAGGTTTTGAAGCTTATCCAAACATGGAAGAAGGAATTGGAACCGTAGCTTTATTGCAAGCAATGGATAAATCTTTGCAAACAGGAATGCCGGTTAAAATTGCCGATATTCTTAACGAATACGGACTATGAACAGTATCTATGATAAATTAACCACGCTCGATTTTGTCATTGTTGCTGGTTATTTAGTGGCTTTATTGGTCATTGGATATGTGGTAAGTATGAAACAGAGAAAGAAAAACGAAACGCTTTTTCTGGCCGGAAATTCATTAAACTGGTACAGCATCGGATTTAATATGTGGGGAACCAATGTTGGGCCTTCATCTTTATTGGCCTTTGCGAGTATTGGTTATGCAACTGGAATTGTTGCAGGAAATTTCGAATGGTACGCTTTTGTTTTCTTATTGCTTTTGGCAATGGTTTTTGCGCCAAGATATATTGCAAGTAAAGTAAGCACTATGCCCGAATATATGGGAAAACGCTACGGCGACAGTACTCAAAACATTTTAGCTTGGTACGCTTTGGTAAAAATCTTGGTAAGCTGGTTGTCTTTAGGATTATTCAGCGGAGGCGTTTTAGTACGTCAGATTTTGGGAATTCCGATGTGGCAGAGCGTTACTGTTTTAGTGATTTTCTCTGGAATTTTCACTTTTGCAGGAGGATTAAAAGCAATTGCTAAAGTGAATGTTTTTCAGATGATTCTGCTTATTGTAGTTTCGCTTACACTTTCCTTTTTAGGTTTGCAAAAACTAGGAGGAATCGATGTTTTAATTGCTAAAACACCATCAAACTTTTGGAATTTAGTTCGTCCTTCAGATGATTCTCATTATCCTTGGCCAGCTATTTTATTAGGATATCCAGTTGCTGCAGTTGCTTTTTTCTGTACCGATCAATCGATGGTGCAGAGTGTTTTAGGAGCTAAAAATCTGGAGCAGGGACAATTGGGCGTAAACTTTATTGGTTGGTTAAAAGTGATGGCTTTGCCGTTGTTTATTCTTCCTGGAATTTTGTGTTATGCCCTATATCCAGAATTAGGAAGCAACTCAGACTTAGCTTATATGACCATGGTTACAAACCTTTTCCCAAGCGGAATGAACGGTTTGGTGATCTGTGTAATGATTGCGGTTTTGGTTGGAACAATTGGTTCTTCGTTAAACGCCTTGAGTACCGTTTTTACGAATGATATTTATGTAAAGAAAATCAATCCAACGGCGACGATTCAGGATCAGATTAAAATTGGTCGTTTAACGATTGCTGCCGGATGTGTATTTGCGATTCTGATTGCTGTTGCGATTGACAATATCAAAGGACAGAATTTATTCAACATTTTTCAGGCGGTTTTAGGTTTCTTGGCGCCTTCATTATCTGTTGTTTTCCTTTTGAGTGTTTTCTGGAAACGCACTACAAAAAAAGCGGTAAATGCAACGCTTTCTTGGGGTTCGGCTTTTAGTTTGTTTGTTGGGGTTTTATATCTATGGATTTTCCCTGCCGATAAATATCCTGTTTGGCCTCACTTTTTATTGATTTCGTTTTACATTTTTGCCGTGCTTTTAATTACGGCAGTTATTATTTCTTTAACCGATAAAAATCCTGAAGTTAATGTTTCAGACGAAACGGATATTCCTAAAACGAGTAAAAAGGTGAAACTTTTGTTTGGTTTGTTGGGATTGGTGATTTTGATTTTGTATTTGGTTTTTAATGGAAACTAGAATAGTTATCAAACTTATATTATAGAAAAACGCTTCCTAATAATAGGAAGCGTTTTTTGTGTTTATGTTTTAAAATATATTTTTTAAAATTGTTCTTATATTTATATGAATTTCAAAGAAATAAAAATTAAATATGATTAAAATATATGTTGACTGGAATATAATGTCAGGAATGAGAAGTAACCACTTTCCAGAATTATTATCTATACTTTTAAACAATGATAAATTCTTGTGTTTATATTCAACATCACATATTAGTGATATTTTTCGAAGTTATTCGGATGATGAAGAACAGAAAGCAAGAATTCAAGATGATTTAGAATTCATAACAAAAATAACGAATGATTTTTGTCTCTTTAATGATGGTAAAAATATAATTCTGGACCAATATGATCCACAAGAATTACTTGATAGTAGAATTGAAGAGTCGGATATTTTTTCAGATTTATCGATCGATAATTTATTCAAAAGTGATTCCGATGATCCTGCTTTAAATTCATTATTAGAATATTTTAAAACAACCCTAAAATCTTTAGAATTAGACTCTGTTTTTAAAGAAGCATTTGAAAATCCAGAATCTGCAAAAATTCTAAATGATATATTTCCAGGATTGAAAGATGATCTTACAATGAATGGCTTTTTCAATAGCTTTAGTAAAATGAACTATAATTTAAATGAGACAGAAGGTTATAAGGATTTAAGACAAATAGTTCAAAAAATAGGTGTAAATAGTGGGCATTTTAATGAAAATAAAGATCCATTCGAGTTAATTGACAATTCATATAAAAAGAAAGGAATTGAAAATTTTAAATCTAATGAATATTTACCAAAGGGTAAAAATGCACCCGAATGGTATGATGAAATTATGAATGAATATCTTTATCTAGATATGCATGGTTACAAATCTGACAAAGTTAAAGTGTCTGAAAAAGAGAGAAATACGTTTTCAAATACAACAGATGATGCATCTCATACGGCTTTTGCCTCTATTTGTAGTTTTTATCTAACTAATGATGACAAAAATTATCTTAAAACAAAAGCTGTATATAAAAAACTTTCAATAGAAACAAAAGTTTTGAAACCAGCAGAATTTATAGAGTACTACAATGAGTATCTAAATTATAATTCAATTTCAGATCATTTTAAATCGTTATTTGAAATTTTTACTAAACCAATTTTTTATGACACAGATAATGATGAAGGAGAATATTTTGGAAAATTTGCATATCCAAACGAGTATTTCTTCAATTTTTTTAATAAAATTTGGGTTCCAGTTAATAAGGGAGAAGATTATTTTTATTTTACATTAAGTACGATTCCTCCCAATCCAAGTAAAATATACACTGCATTTAAAGAGATCGAATCATTAGTTAGAATGTTTTACGAAGCTTTTGGTCCAGATAAAAATGGATTAGAATTATTTGAAATTTCTGAAATTCAGAATGAAATATGGGGAGGTAGGCATTGGTTATCAGATGTTGGCGAGATAAAACTTGTTAGAATAAATGGATGGTTACAATTGTATTATAATAATGAAGAAATAAAAAAGAAGATTGTAGATGTAAAATTAGCTAGCAATGATTCTTTGATAAAGAGATTGTTAAAAGGATATAAGAGATACTTTAAATCAAAATCTGTCTAGAATTTAATTATACATTAAAAAAACTCAACGAGTTTTATAATCTATCATTATTTCCCAGTCGAAACTAACAACTCCCTAATATCAACCTTCAAATATTTAGAAATCTCATAAAGTGTTTCAATAGAAGGTTGATAATCATTCGTACACCAACGCGAAACTGTCGATACCGTTTTGCCTAAATGTTTTGCTAATTCCTTATTACTTCTATTGTTTTCAACCAAAACAACCTTTATTCTATTTAAATTTAATTGCGACATAATGTTGATTTATTGCTTTTTTATGCAAATATGATGTATTTTAAATATAATAAAAAGTATAATAGTGTTATTAAAAAATGCTATAAAATCGCAATTAAGTTTTGTGTAATTATTATTTGTAATAAAATATTTACTATTTTTGTTTCAATGAAATAAAAATAAAATGAAACAATCAGTAAAAAGACGATTAAAAATACAGCCAAAGCATATTGCACGATCATATCATCGATACGTTATATTTCCAGAAATACGTCTTTGCGGAAAATGGCTTCAGAAAATTGGTTTTCATTACGGGAATTTCGTAACGATTGAACATCAGCAAAATAAAATTATTATTACAACCAATAATGAAATTGAAACGAAATAAAAATCATCTATTTTAAACATAGCCCGTGGTTTCAACCACGGGCTATGTTTTGAAAAAGATTGCAAATAAAGCAAGGCTATTTTATGAGTTGCCTCCAGTTTTAACTGGAGGTGTATGTAAAAAGAATAGAAAAAGGCTTTAGCCAAATTGTCGATATTTTGGCTAAAGCCTTTTGAGCTTCCTAATTAATTTGTCATCCAGCTAAAGCTGGACGCAATTAAAACTTTTAAAAAAAAACTTTGCGCCTTAGCGACTTTGTGGCATAAAAAAATTACTCAACCTTCTTTTTCTTCTCCAAATTTGGCAAGAACCCCGTAATAACCCCAATCAAAGGCAGGAACGCACAAATCTTAAATACATATTCTATACTTGTAGCATCGGCAATTTTTCCTAAAATAGCAGAACCTAAACCACCCATTCCGAAAGCAAATCCGAAGAAAAGACCCGCTACAAGTCCGACTTTTCCAGGCATTAATTCAGTTGCATAAACCAGAATCGCTGAGAATGCCGAAGAAAGAATCAATCCGATAATTACAGATAAAGTTCCAACCCAGAATAAAGAAACATAAGGCAACATCAAAGTAAATGGAGCAACACCCAAAATAGAAACCCAGATTACATATTTTCTTCCATAACGATCTCCAATTGGACCACCAATTAAAGTTCCGGCTGCAACAGCTCCAGAGAACAAGAATAAATAGACTTGTGACTGCTGAATAGAGATATGAAATTTATCAATCAAAAAGAAAGTATAATAACTCGTAATACTGCTCATGTAGAAGTATTTAGAGAAAATCAAAACCAATAAAATTACAAGAGAAGCAATTACACGGTTTTTAGATAAATGATGCGTTTCAATTTTATGAGCCGATTTATTCGCATTTCTTTCAGATAAATGTGCCGTGTACCAAATTGCAATTTTATACAAAGCAAAAACACCAACTAACGCAATAATACAAAACCAAGCGATATAAGATTGTCCGTGCGGAATTACAATAAATGCTGCTAATAAAGGTCCGATAGCACTTCCTGCATTTCCTCCCAATTGAAAAATAGACTGCGCCAAACCTCTTTTTCCGCCCGAAGCCAAATGCGCTACACGTGAAGATTCAGGATGGAAAATTGAAGATCCAATTCCGATTAAACTTACTGATAATAATAAGTTGATAAAACTCGAAGCGATCGAAACAAAGAAAAGTCCAACCATTGTAAAACACATTCCAACAATCAGCGAGTATGGTTTTGAGTTTTTATCGGTATACATTCCCACAAACGGCTGTAAAATAGACGCTACCATTTGGTAAGTCAAAGTAATAATTCCGATTTGAGTAAAACTTAAACTGAAATTATCTTTTAAAAGCGGATAAATTGAAGGAACAACAGCCTGTAAAAGATCATTAATTAAATGAGAAAAACTTATGATGACTAAGATCGAATAAGTGGTTTTTTTAACTATGTCAGGATTTGCTTTAATAGTGTCCATGTGGTATTTTTTGATTTTTAAATTAGGTTAAAAAACAACAGCTGTATTATTTTTTGCAAAGATTAAAAGAATACTAATGTCAGAATTGCTATATTTGGACAATGAATAGTCAATATCGGACATATAGAGTAGCAACGGATTTTGGATATCAAGTAGATTCCTCAATCCCGGTTATAGGTTATACTGAAACAGTTAACAACGAAATGTGCATCTCCCACTCGCATCCAAGAGCTCAATTAATCTATGCAACTCGTGGCGTAATGAATGTTGTGGTCGGCAATAACATTTGGGTTGTAAATCCGTTGCAAGGCCTTTGGATTCCAAGCGGGGTAGAACATCAGGTTACTTTTCAGAAAGACGTTAACTATTACAGTGTTTTTATTGATCCTTCTGCAATTGGAGGATTGCCAGAAAAGAGTTTTTCGTTTGATATTCCGATGTTTTTAAAGCAATTGGTTTTCAAAATCATTTCTTTTGGAACAAGCGGCAACTTAACAGAATCACAATTAAGAATCATTTATGTCTTTTTAGACGAACTGGCTTTAATAGTGCCAAGCGCCACTTTTTTGCCTACTACAAATGATGAAAGGCTACAGAAAGTGGTAGAACTTTTAATGAGTGATGTTTCGAGTAAACAAACAATTGATTATTATGCCGAACTTTCTTTTATGAGCAGCCGAACTTTATCGCGATTATTCATAAAAGAATTGGGAATGAATTTCAGCGATTGGCGCACCCGAATGAAATTACTGGAAGCTATTAAAAGATTAGGCGAAAAACAATCCATAAAAGAAATCGCTTTAGATTTAGGTTACGAAACAGCGAGTGCTTTTATTTATATGTTCAAAAAGCATTTGGGCAAAACGCCTTCTAACTATATTTTAGAAGATGAAAATGAATCTGAAAAGATGATTGCTTAGATTGTTAGCCTAAATTAGAACGCGGATAAAACGGATTTACTTCGTAAAGACGCTGATTTAGACGGATTTTTTCTTTTAGTTATCCAAAATAACACAGTCTTTGTCATTTCGACGAAGGAGAAATCTCCACGAGAAGCTCGACAAAGATTGGGTTCGTTGCGGAGTTACTTGCGAAGATTTGCTTCGCCTGTTCGCTATCGCTCGGGTCTCATTCGTCGAAATGACAAAAATGCGTAAGCTGGCTTTAAATTTAAGCCTTTATAAAAGTTTCTTACATTCTTAATTTCAAAACTTTGACAAAGCTATTGATAGTAAAAAAACAAAAAAATCCGTTTTCATCCGTGTCTTCGCGATAGCGAATCCGTCTCATCCGCGTCCCATAAAATTGTAACATCATTTTTTTTAGTACTAAAAAAGTGATAAGCCATAATTTTTCCCTTAAAAAATTATCAAAAAGTACTGTTTTTTATGAAATAGCAGGATAGTGCAGGTTGTGAAATGTAAAGATAACACTTATCTTTAGTCCCAAAATACACTAACTATGCTAAACCGCTTTCCCATTTTTAAGACTTTACTTCTTTTTGTTGCTCTTTTTTGTTGTTCGCTGTCCTCAGCACAAGAAAAACCAAAAGAAGCGACATGGATCTGGTATCCAGGAGATTTTGAAGTTTGGTTAAGCAATAAAATGCAGGTAAGACGTACAGAACGCGAAGCCGTATTTCCTCCGCTTTGGCAATATTACAGTCCATATGCTTTGGTTACTTTTCAAACAGAAGTAGATATTCCACAACCAGACGAAGTGAAAATCTTCTCAGAAGGATCTTTTCAATTACTTTTAGATGGTATTCAAATTTACGGACAGCCAAAATCGATTACAGTTCCTGCTGGAAAACACAAGATTTCTTTTAAAGTTTACAATCAAGAAGTACTGCCAGCTATTTATATTAATGGTAAATATATTAAATCTGATGCCTCTTGGAAAGTAACCAACGAAGATAAACTTTGGATTGATGAAACTGGAAAAGCACAACAATCTGGTACGCCTTGGGTTCCTGTTGGTTCTTGGAATTTTAATTCGCCAGAAAATAAACCTTCAGGATTCAAACTAACAACAAAACCTTTAAGTGCAAAGAAAACAGAAAAAATAGGGTCTGGCCAATTAGTAGATTTTGGAAAAGAAACTTTTGGTTACATTAAAATTCACGGTTTAAAAGGAAAAGGCAAAGTCGCACTTTATTATGGCGAATCTCGTGAAGAAGCGATGGATTCTGCCAAATGCGAAACTTTAGACCATTTATCTTTTGACGGAAAACAATCTGAAACTTACACTCATGACGGTTCAAAAGCATTCCGTTATGTTCAGGTGCAAGCAGATGCAGGGGTAAAATACGATTCAATTTCGATGCTTTATGAATATCTTCCATTAGATTATCGTGGCGCATTTAAATCATCAGACGAGCAATTGAATAAAATTTGGGATGTGTCGGCTTATACGATGCATTTAACTTCCCGTGAATTTTTTATCGACGGAATCAAACGCGACCGCTGGGTTTGGTCTGGAGACGCTTATCAAAGTTATTTGATGAATTATTATTTATTCTTTGATTCGGCTTCTGTAGAAAGAACTTTGTTAGCGCTTCGCGGAAAAGATCCTGTAACAGCTCATGTAAACATCATTATGGATTATTCATTGTATTGGTTTGTAGGTGTTTACGATTACTACTTACACACAGGCGATACGAAATTCATAAAAACTTTTTATCCAAGAATGAAATCATTAATGGATTTCTGTTTAGAAAGAAGAAACAAAAACGGGTTCCTTGAACCATTAGAAGGAGACTGGGTTTTTATCGATTGGGCAGACGGATTGCCAAAAACTGGTGAAGTTAGTTTTGAGCAAATGCTTTTAGCGAGAAGTTTAGAAGCTATGGCGGTAAGTGCTGAAATTGCTGGGAAAATAGAAGACCAAAAACAATATCAAAAATTAGGTACTGATTTAAAAACGAAATTATTTGATGTCTTTTGGGATAAAAAAGAAGACGTGATGAAACACCAGCGAATCGATGGAAAAATACAAAACATTGTAACCAGATACGCTAATATGTTCGGTATTTTCTTTAATTATTTTAATGAAGAACAAAAACAAAGCGTAAAAAATAAAGTGTTGTTGAATAAAGATGTTCTCCAAATCACAACGCCATACATGCGTTTTTACGAGTTGGAAGCATTGTGCGCGATGGGCGAACAGAATTATGTTTTAAAAGAAATGAAAGATTATTGGGGCGGAATGCTAAATGAAGGCGCAACATCTTTCTGGGAAGAATACAATCCGAACAAAAAAGGAACAGAGCATTTAACAATGTATGGTCGCCCTTACGGAAAAAGCCTTTGCCACGCTTGGGGAGCAAGTCCGATTTACTTATTAGGGAAATATTATTTGGGTGTAAAACCAACCGCTCCAGGTTATTCAGAATATGAAATTAAACCAAATTTGGGAGGTTTAAAGTGGATGGAAGGAAAAGTTCCGACACCAAACGGAGAAGTTAAAGTGTATTGCAGTACCAAAGAAATCAAAGTAAAAGCAGGCGAAGGAGAAGGAAAATTGATTTTTGAAAGTTCATCAAAGCCAAAAACAAACTCTGGAGTAATTACAGAGTTAACAAAGAATAAATATCAATTGATTGTAAAACCGAATGTGGAGTATAAAGTGAGTTATAAGGCTTTGTAAGTTATGAATTATGAGTTATGAGTTATGAGTGATTAGTAATTAACTGATAGTTTGTAACGCCCAGTTTGCCATTCCGACTGAAAGGAGGAATCACACTTGTAACCACAAAGATTATCACGTCCAGTTTGTCATTTCGAGGAACGAGAAATCTTCGCAAGTAACTCCGCAAAGATTGTCGATTATAGTTGCGGAATTCCTAGTGTGATTCCTCCTCCGTCGAAATGACAAAAAAAAGCTCAATAAAAAAAAAATAAAAAACCAATGTTTTCAAAAAATAAAAAATATAACATCAAATTAAAAACCGCTTTCCTAATGCTAATCGCTCTCTGCATTCAAGCAAAAGCACAAACAACAACATGGAAACCAGCCTCATTTGAAATTGTAAAATCAAATTACAAAACGTTCAAAACCACACAATACGCACATGTATTTTCAGGAAGCAAACACAATATTGTTCGTTTAGCTCCAGAATTGCAAGGTTTGACTGGAATTGAACTTCCTTTAGATAAATATAAAAATGGAGCTAATGCTCCTTTGCAGTTAAAGTTTAAAGAACCAGTTCAGGTTTTAGTTGGAGTTTTTCACGATGAAAATTCAGAATATCTTCAAGCAGATAAACTTCAAAACGCCAAATTAATTTTAGAAAACGGAGTCACTATAACAGGATTGCCTTCTGTAAATGTTTATGCGGTTTCTTTCCCAAAAGGAACACAAACATTAAATCTTGGAAAAGGATTATTTGCTGTTTTAGGAGTTGTAAAAGCTTCTGAAAAACTAGAGCCAAGAAATGCCAATTTTCCAGACGGAATACTGTGGAATCCAACTTTTATCGTTGAAGGATTTTCAGATGAGAAACCGCTTTTCGAAATTATCGGCGGAGAAAACAAACCTGTTATCGATGAAGGAATGTCTGGAACAGAAGAAATTCAGGGAGGTTTTGAAGGCGGACGTGTAGTAAAAGTTGGCGATACATATCATATGTTTCCAACAGAAAGAGCAGGAGAAAAAGGAGTAGATTATTATTATGATCGTGTAAAAACCAAAATCGGACACTGGACAAGTAAAGATGCCATTCACTGGAAAAGAGAATCTACAATTTACCGAGCAAGTGGTGTTTATGCCGTTACCGAAGACGATAACCCAATGAATGATCGTCGTGCTGCAATTTGGTCTTATATGCCAGTTTTTAATGAAAAAGCAAACAAATGGTACGGCTATTATTTGGCTTATACCGTAAGTAAAGAAATTGAACCAAACCATTCCTTCGGAAGAATTTGGCGTTGTGAATCGACTGTAGAAGGAATCGACGGAATTGGTGGTCCTTATAAAGATATTGGAATTATTATGGAACCTGGATTAGATTCTCAGCCTTGGGAAGGTCGTCAGGGAGTTGCTTCATTTTTCCCTTATCAAGTTGGAGATAAATATTTCGGGTTTTACAGCGGTGCGTATCCGTTCAATTCATGGGCAGATTATCCGAAAAAATCAGGAAAAGGCTGGTTTGTAGCTTTAGCCGAATCTAAAAGTTTAGAAGGGCCTTGGTTGAGAATGAATAAAGGTTTGGAACCAATTAAAACCATACATCCGCTATTTGTAGAAAATCCAATTGTAAGTCAGTTACCAAACGGAATGTACATCGCGATTTTCGACGGTGGTCCAGACGGCTGGGGACATCATTTACCAAATATGATTGGCTATTCATTATCAGCTGACGGTCTTAATTGGGCAGGAGCACATTATTTACCAATAGAAACCAAAGTAGATAAATGGTGGGATATTATGAGAACTCCTTTGTGTCTAATTTCAGAAGGAAACGATGTTTACACAATAGTATACAATGCAATCGATTTGAAAAGAAGATTTCATCCAACAGGAATGGTAAAAGTAAAGCTAAATAAAGATGTGATGGAATTGAAATTGAAAGAGCTGAAAAAATAATTTCACGCAGATTTTGCAGATTTTAGCTGATTTAAACAGATAAAAATCAATTAATAATCTGCAAAATCTGCGTGAAACAAGATAATAAAAAAACTTAGAGCTTTAGCGCCTTCGTGGCAAAAAAACATAAAAATGAAAATTAAATACCTAATCCTAACCATTTCAGCACTTGTCCTAACAAGTTGTGCAACTAAATACAAGAAAAGAGAAATTACAGACAGCGTAATGCAGGAGATTTACGAAGAAATCAAAACGCCTTATAAATATGGTTTAGTAATGGTTCCTACCGACAACTCGTATAAAATGGATTGCCCGAGTGTATTTAGAAAAGATGGCAAATGGTATATGACGTATTTAATTTACGACGGAAGAGGTTACGAAACCTGGCTTGCGGAAAGCGACAATCTTTTAGATTGGAAACATCTAGGAAAAGTAATGTCATTTTCAGAAAATGAAAAACACTGGGATGTGAACCAAAAAGCAGGATATATTTCGTTGCAAGACATGACTTGGGGCGGAAGCTACGAATGGGAAAAGTACGATGACAAATATTGGATGAGTTATTTTGGCGGAGATAGTAAAGGTTATGAAGCAGGAGTTTTATCAATCGGAATGGCATATACCAAAGAAGCGCCGACAAAACCGCACGAATTTCAAAGATTAGAAAATCCGGTTTTAACGCCAAAAGATAAAGACGCCAGATGGTGGGACAATAGTACGATGTACAAAAACAGTGTGATTCGTGATAAAGATAAATTGACAGGGCACAATTTTATCATGTATTATAATGCCCGTGGCGATAGTATCAATCCTGCAAAAGGTGCAGAACGTATTGCGATGGCGGTTTCAAACGATATGAAAACATGGAAACGTTATGGCGATAAACCATTAATCAATCATCATAAAGGAATTTCAGGAGATGCTTATATTCAGCGAATTAATGATACTTGGGTGATGTTCTATTTTGGAGCTTTCTGGACGGGTTGGAATCAAGGTGCATTTAACCGTTTCGCCGTTTCGAATGATTTAGTAAACTGGACCGATTGGAAAGGAGATGATTTGGTTAAATCTTCTGAACCTTATGATGATATGTTTGCTCATAAATCATTTGTGGTCAAACATGACGGAGTAGTTTATCATTTTTATTGCGCTGTAAACAAAGCAGAACAAAGAGGAATTGCAATCGCAACGTCTAAGGATTTAGGGAAAAGCAAATTGAATTTTGTGGCTCCGCCGGAGAAAAAGAAGAAATAGTTATGAGTTATGAGTTATGAGTTATGAGTTATGAGTTATGAGTTATGAGTTATGAGTTATGAAATACCTTAATACTCCCAACTGAAATGACTCCGTTAGGAGGCTCTCGTCGGTAGAAAAAAATAGCGCATAGAAAATTTTGTCCCATAGGGACAATTGAATCAAAATAATAATGAACAATAATATAAAACCAATGTTTACATCTAAATCAAAATACAATAATCCATTTTTCAGATTACGATTTTTGACGTATACATTTTACATTTTACTATTCACAACTTACACGCAAGGACAATCCGTAACAGGAGAACCAGCGGGAGTTCCAGAATTACATAAAAAATACGAATTTGCTCCTTGGGAAGATCCAACAATAACGAGTATCAACAGACAGCCGTCGAGAGCAACTTCATATTCATATGCTTCTGTTGAAGACGCACTAAAAGGCGACAGAACCAAAAGTCGAATCCAAATGCTAAACGGCGATTGGAATTTTAAATATGCGGTAAATCTTAAAGAAGCTTCAAAAGATTTCTATAAAAATACTGTTTCAGGGTGGGATAAAATCGAAGTGCCTTCAAACTGGGAAATGAAAGGATACGATAATCCAATTTACAAAAGTGCTGTTTATCCGTTTCGACCAATAAATCCGCCTTATATTCCTAAAGATTATAACGGAGTTGGTTCTTACCAACGCAGTTTTACCGTTCCTGAAAATTGGAAAGATATGACCGTGACTTTACATTTCGGAGCTGTAAGTTCAGGTTTTGAAGTTTGGCTTAACGGAGAATTTTTAGGTTATGGAGAAGACAGTTTTTTACCATCAGAATTTGATATTACACCTTATTTAAAAGCAGGCGAAAATGTAGTTTCAGTTCGTGTAATTCGTTGGACTGATGGTTCATATTTAGAAGATCAGGATCATTGGCGCATGAGCGGAATCCAGCGTGAAGTTTTCATTATGGCAGAGCCGAAACTGCGTATTCAGGATTTCTTTGTTCAAACCAAATTAGATAAACAATATACAGATGCGATTTTCAAATTGCGTCCAAAAGTAGAGAATTTAACTGGAGCAAAAATCAAAGATTATACGATAAATGTTCAATTGTATGATGCCAATAATACGGCAATGTTCAAAGAACCCCTTCAAAGACCTGTAATTGATTTAATCAACGAAAGTTATCCTCGTTTGGACAATGTTCGTTTTGGATTCTTTCAAGAGACCATCAAAAATCCTAAAAAATGGAGTTCAGAAGAGCCGAATTTATATACGATGGTTATTTCCATAAAAGATAAAAACGGAAATGTTACCGAAGCCAAAAGCTGTAAAGTGGGTTTCCGTTCGATTGAATTTTCGAAAGAGAATGGCAAAATGCTCATAAACGGAAAAGAAACTTATGTATATGGCGTAAACCGTCACGATCATCATCCTACAAGAGGAAAAGCCGTTACGAGAGAAGATATCAAGCAAGATATTACTACGATTAAAAAGTTCAATTTCAATTTTATACGTACGAGCCATTACCCAAACGATCCTTATTTTTACGAATTATGCGATCAATATGGAATCATGGTAATGGACGAAGCCAATCAGGAAACACACGGAATTGGCGGTAAATTAAGCAACGATCCGCTTTGGACAAACGCTTATATGGAAAGAATGATTAGAATGGTCGAAAGAGATAAAAACCATCCGTCGGTTGTAATGTGGAGTTTAGGAAATGAAGGCGGAAAAGGTCCAAACCATTCTGCAATGTCAGGTTGGGTTCATGATTTTGATATCACTCGTCCAGTGCATTACGAACCAGCGCAGGGAAATGCAAAATTAGACGGTTACATCGATCCGCTTGATCCTAGATATCCGAAAACAATCGATCATGCTTATCGTTTCGAAAACCCACAGGATGATTCATATGTCGATATGGTCAGCCGTTTTTATCCGGGCGTTTTCACTCCTAAATTTTTAGTAGATCAAAAGAAAGATACACGTCCTATTATTTTTGTTGAATATTCTCATGCCATGGGGAATTCAGTTGGAAATTTAAAAGAATTATGGGATGAATTCCGTTCGCTTCCAAGAGTTATTGGAGGTTGTATTTGGGAATTCAAAGATCAGGGAATCGTGAAATTTGATTCGAGATCTGGTCAGAATTATTTTGCGCACGGAGGAGATTTCGGCGAAAAATATCATGATGGAAATTTCAATACAAAAGGAATTGTAGATTCTTACGGAAAACCAAAAGGCTCAATTTTTGAGAATAAATGGGTGTATCAGCCAGCGATTTCGACTTTAAAAGGAAATCAATTAGAAATCAAAAATCGTCAGGCCGTTAAATCTTTAGAAAGCTATGTTCCAGTTTTAAAAGTTTTGGAAAACGGAAACGTAATTAAAACTCAGATTTTGAAACCTTTTAAATTAGAAGCAGGACAATCGACAACTTTAGAAGTGAGTCAATATCTTCCAAAAATGAAAGCCGATGCCGAATATATTTTAAATATAGAATTCCAACTTTCAAAAGATGAATTATGGGCTTCAAAAGGTTACGCTGTCGCGGAAGATCAATTCATATTGAAAAAGAAAGAAGTCGTTTCTCCAGAATCTAAAAAAGAAACGCTGAATGTTTCTGAATCTGAATCTGATTTTAAAATCAAAGGAAAAGCTTTTGATATTACAATTGGAAAAACAAATGGCGCTTTGAGTTCTTATATTTTCAATGGAGAAGAACAAGTTTTTGCACCGCTTTTACCAAACTTCGTAAGACCGCTTACAGACAACGACAAACGCGGATGGAAATCGCAAAAGTTGTTGAAACAATGGTATAAAGCAAAACCAAAATTGGTTAACATTTCAATTCATAAATCAGCTTCGGAAATCAAAATTACAAGTGATTACGAAATTATAAAAGACAGTGCGAACGTAAAAGTAGTTTACGACATTTTACCAAACGGACTAGTAAAAGTAGATTATAGCTTGAAAGCTTCAAACAAACTGCCGAACATTCCAAAAATCGGAATGCAGATGGGAGTTCAGAGAAAATTCGATCAAATTTCATGGTATGGAAAAGGCGAATTGGAAAATTATAGCGATAGAAGTTTCGGTTCGTTTGTTGGAAAATATTCGCTTCCAATAAATGATTTTATCGAACATTATCCAAAACCACAAGAAAACGGAAACAGATGCGATGTAAGATGGATGGCATTAAGTACTCCGCAAAAAAACAACGGATTTTTAGTAGTTAACGATAATAAAGTTTTAAGTATGAGTGCATGGCCTTATACGCAAGAAAATCTAAGCGCATCTGGACATACGTATGATTTGAAAGATCCAGGATTTCTAACTGTAAACATTGATTTAATCCAAATGGGAGTAGGAGGAAATGACAGTTGGACATTGGTTGCACAGCCATTAGAACAATATCAGATTAAGTCTGGAAATTACGAGTATAGTTTTTATTTGACGCCTTTCAGCGGTTCAAAAAATGAATTGGAAAATAGTTTGAAGAAGTTTAAATATTAGATTACAATTTATCCTAACAGGTTTTCAAAACCTGTTAGGTATTTTGTATTTATAGATTAAGTATATTTTAAGTGCAGTTTGTCATTTCTATGTAAAGAGAAATTACACAAGAAATTCGACAAAGATTATCAAACATAGCCCGAGGTTGAAACCTCGGGAAACGCATCATTAAATCACGTTGCGCCCCAATGGTTGGAAACCATTGGCTATGTTTTTAATAATAAATAATACATCAAACCCGACAGGTTTCAAAAACCTGTCGGATTTACAAACGAAATAAAACAAAGAATAATGTTTCAAAAAAAACACCTCTTTTTTGTCCTTCTTTTAACAAGCTTTGTCTCTGCGCAGGAAGTCCATAAAAAAGAAACCTCTTTTCAGCCAACATTAGAATCCTCGAAACCTTGGGTGTATTGGTATTGGATGAAATCGGCGTATTCTAAACCCGGAATCACAGCCGATTTAGAATCTATGAAACAAGCAGGAATTGCGGGCGCTTATTTAATGACTATAAAAGGTCCAGCAAATCCGCCATTGATAGACCCTCCCGTTTTACAGTTGAGTCCAGAGTTTTGGGATATGATTCATTGGGCTTTTAAAGAAGCAGATCGTTTAGGATTAAAACTAGCTTTTCATGGAGCAGACGGATTTGCCGTTGCAGGCGGGCCGTGGATTACACCAGAAATGTCGATGCAGAAAGTAGTCTGGTCAACGACTGAAATTTCGGCTGGAAAAAATGTGGCGCTAAAATTGCCAGTTCCAGTACATTACAAAGATTATTATAAAGACATTGCCACTTTTGCTATTCCGATAAAAGAGTACCAAATTACTTCGCAGATTCAATTACCAAAAGTTACGACCTCAAACAATACCGATGCTTCGTTTTTGGCTGATCCGAAGAAAGACGAAAACTTTAAGTTTGCAGATGCAGGTTGGATTCAATACGAATTTGCACAGCCTTTTACCTGCAAAGCGATTGTAATTGAAACCAAAGGAAGAGATTATCAGGCACAGCGTTTAATTGTGGAAGTGAGTGATGATGGAGTTCATTTTAAATTCCACGAAAGACTGATCGCACCTCGTCACGGCTGGCAGGATATGGATTTTCCGAATACACATACTATTACACCAGTTACAGCAAAATATTTCAGATTTGTGTATGATCCAGTAGGAACAGAACCAGGAGCTGAAGATTTGGATTTTGCCAAATGGAAACAGAATCTGAAAGTGAGTAAAATTACACTTTCGAATCAATCATTGATTAATAATTACGAAGGAAAATCAGGCGCAATCTGGCGTTTGACTCCGCAGACTACAGATAAAGAAATTCCGAATTTTGATGCATTCAAAAAATCAGAAATTATCAATATTTCCAATTTTGTTGATGCTAACGGAAATTTGAATTGGAAAGCACCAAAAGGGAAATGGAAAATCATCCGAATGGGACACACTTCTACAGGACATGAAAATGCAACTGGCGGTGCAGGAAAAGGACTGGAAGTAGACAAGTTTAATCCCGAATTAATTCGTTTTCAGTTGGATCATTGGTTTGGAGAAGCTGTTCGTTCTGCTGGAACAGAAGTGGCTTCAAGAGTATTAGAAATTCTTCATTTTGACAGTTGGGAATGCGGAAGTCAAAATTGGTCTTCGGTTTTTCAGGCTGAATTTAAAAAGAGACGCGGTTATGATATTGTAGATTATCTTCCTGTAATGGCTGGAATTCCAGTTGAGAGCGCCAATTTTTCAGAGAAAGTTTTGTACGATGTCAGAAAAACAATCGGCGATTTAGTTGCAGATAATTTCTATGGAACTGTTGCGCAAATTGCCAAAGAATATAAAGTTAAATTGAGTACAGAAAATGTCGCCCCAACAATGATGAGTGATGCTTTATTGCATTATAAATATGTCGATTATCCGGGCGGTGAATTTTGGCTGAAAAGCCCAACGCATGACAAACCGTTTGATATGGTCGATGCTATTTCGGGCGGACATATTTATGGAAAAGATATTATTCAGGCAGAATCTTTTACGGCTTTGCGAATGGATTGGGACGAACATCCCGGAAATCTAAAAACCACGGCGGACCGCAATTATGCTTTAGGGATTAACCGTTTATTTTATCATGTTTTTGTGCATAATCCGTGGACAGATAGAAAACCGGGAATGACCTTAGACGATATCGGAACTTTTTTCCAAAGAGACCAAACTTGGTGGAAACCCGGAAAAGCTTGGTTTGATTATTGTCAAAGAGTGCAGTTTCAGTTGCAAAAAGGAAAACCTGTAATTGATTTGGCAGTTTTTATTGGAGAAGATTTTCCTTCCCGTTCTTTTGTGCCCGATCGATTAGTGCCTTTTATTCCGAATGTGTTTGGAAAAGAAAGACTGGAAAGCGAGAAAATCCGTTTAGAAAATGAAGGTCAGCCAACGGCAAAAATGCCAAAAGAAGTGACCTATTCTAAAAGTATTACCGATTTATCACAATGGATTAATCCGTTGAATGGATATCAATACGATTCTTTCAACGCCGATGTTTTAATCAATAGAGCGAAAGTTCAGAATGGTAAAGTAACATTTGATGGCGGAATTGAATATGGCGCTTTATTCTTCCCAGGAAGTCATAAAATGGCACCAAATAAGATGCTTTCTTTGGCTTCTGCCGAAAAAATCCTCCAATTAATAAAAGATGGAGCAACGATTTTTGTAGATGAAAAACCGAATCTTCAGCCAGGAATTCAATCAGAAACCGATCAAAAGAAATGGCAAAATGTAATTGATGAAATTTGGAATAACGCCAACTCATCAACATGGAAGATCGGAAAAGGTACGGTTATCAAATTACCGTATTTAGGAAAAGATTTTGCGTCAATCGGAATTACTCAGGATGTTTATTTTCCAAATTTAAACCGAGCTGATTCAGAAACATTGGCGTGGGCGCATCGTAAATCGGATACTGAAGATGTTTATTTTATATCCAATCAAAAAGGACAAAAAAGAACATTCGATGCTTCTTTCAGAATAGCTGGAAAAATTCCTGTTTGGTACAATCCCGTAACAGATCAAACTTCGGCTTTAGCCAATTGGAAAATAGAAAACGGAAGAACAATTGTTTCGATAAGTTTAGATGCGAACGAATCTGGCTTTGTGATTTTTAAGGATGAAACAAAAGAAGTTTTAGCGCAAGGAAAATCATCTGAATTTGAAAAAGTTCAGACTTTAGATGAAAACTGGGAATTACAACTTGATCCTGAATTTAAAGGACCGAAAGAAATAGTAAAAACAAATAAACTTTTTGACTGGAGTACTTCTGAAAATGATCAGATTAAATATTATTCAGGAACGGTAGTTTATAAAAAAGAGTTTAACTGGAAAGGAAAAGATACTAATAATATCTGGTTGGATTTAGGTGAAATTGCCAATATTGCTGAAATCAAGATTAATGGAAAAGATTGCGGAACGCTTTGGACTTTTCCTTTCAAAACAGACATTTCAAAAGCTTTACAAAAAGGAAAAAACACGATAGAAATAAAAGTTACAAATACGTGGGTAAATAGATTAATTGGCGATCAAAAATTGCCAAAAGAAGAAAGATTGACATGGACAACAGCGCCATTTAGATTGGAAGGGAATCCATTGCTAAAAGCGGGATTATTAGGGCCAGTGAGTATTGTAAAAGAAAAATGAAATGTTAGCCACAGATTAAAATGATTAACAAAGATTAAATATTAGCCACGACCCAAGCGATAGCGAACGGGCGAAGCAATTCACGAATTATTTTTAGAATATGAATTGAGGAAAATTCGTGAATTTTGTGGCGAAAAAAAAATCTTTCTAATCCTATTAATCTGTGGCAGAAAAATAAATAAAAAATGAAAAAATCAATCATTGCATTATTAACGATTTTAGCAAGTTTTCAAATCAATGCCAAAATCAAATTGCCAGCATTGTTTTCTGATAACATGATGTTACAGCAAAAATCCAACGCACCAATTTGGGGATGGGCAGAAAAGAACGCTAATATTGTAATCAAAACTTCGTGGGATTCTAAAACTTATAAAGTGAAAGCAGATGCTTTAGGAAAATGGAAAGCAGAATTAAAAACGGTTTCCTTTGGTGGACCTTACACAATTGAAGTTTCAGAAGGAAGCGAAAAAGCAACTATCAAAAATGTTTTGTTAGGTGAAGTCTGGCTTTGTTCAGGTCAGTCGAATATGGAAATGCCTTTGAAAGGATTTCAAGGACAACCCGTTAAAAACGGAAATGAAATTATCGTAAGATCAACCAATAAAAACATTCGTTTAATCACGATTCCAAGAGCGACGGTTTTAGAACCAAAAGATGATTTTGAAGGAAAATGGGAAGAAGCTTCTCCAAAATCGACTTCGAATTTTAGTGCAACGGCTTGGTATTTTGGATCACTTTTACAGGAAGTTTTAGATGTTCCGGTTGGATTGATTCATGTTTCTTACGGAGGTTCGAGCATGGAAGCGTGGATGAATCAGGAAATGCTGAAAGATTTTGCCAGCGCTAAAATTCCGACTACTAAAGAAGAATTGGCAAAAGATCCAAACCGTGTGCCGACGACTTTGTTTAACGGAATGCTTTCGCCTGTAATTGGTTACGGAATCAAAGGCTGTATCTGGTATCAGGGAGAATCAAATTATGAGAGAGCTTCAGAATATACTGCTTTAATGAAAAAAATGGTCAGCAGTTGGAGAGCTTTATGGAAACAAGGCGATTTTCCGTTTTACTATGCGCAGATTGCACCGTTCAATTATGCTTCTTTTCATCCAAAAGATTATTTAGAAAAATACAATTCGGCTTATTTGAGAGAGGCGCAGTTTAAGGCTTCAAAGGAAATTCCGAACTCAGCAATTGCGGTTTTGATGGATGTTGGAGAAGAAAACAACATTCACCCAATGGACAAGGAAAAAGGTGGAAAGCGATTGGCTTTTCAAGCTTTAGCAAGAACGTACGGTATTGAAGGTTTCGAATTCGAGAGTCCAAAATATAAAAGCATGGAAATCAAAGACGGTGCTGTAACCGTTTCTTTTGATGATGTGGCAAACGGAATCACCTCTTACGATAAAGAAGTTTTAGGTTTTGAAATTGCAGGAGAAGACAAAGTTTTCTATCCTGCGAAAACAGTCGTAAGAAGAAAATCAGTAGTTCTGACTTCAGATAAAGTTAAGAAACCAGTTGCAATACGTTATTTATGGAAGGATTTCGCTAAAGCGGAATTGTTTAGTGCGGGTGGTTTGCCAGTTTCTTCGTTTAGAACGGATGAATGGTAGTTTATAATTGTGAATTGTTAATTATAAATTGTGAATTGACATGCAGTTTGTCATTTCGAGGAACGAGAAATCACACTAGAAATTCTGCAATAGTAAACGACAATCTTTGTGGTTATGGTTGTGATTTCTCCTTTCAGTCGAAATGACAAAAAAACTTTTAAAAAGCAGATAAAATTGAAATACATAAAATACATACTTTTTTTCACAACGCTTTGTCTTAAAGCGCAAATTCCTGCGCTCGACAATTACAATCAAATTTGGACAACGCAAAGCAATAATTCATCAGAATCTATGCCTTTGGGAGGCGGGGATATTGGTATGAATGTATGGGTAGAGAAAGGCGATTTGTATTTTTATTTTTCGCGAAGCGGCACTTTCGACGAACATAATACTTTATTGAAATTAGGACGTGTGAAGGTGACTTTAACACCAAATCCATTTGAAGGAAAAGAAGGTTTTCGTCAGGAATTGAAACTCAAAGGCGGTTATGTTTTGGTTGGACAAAACGATACCAAAATCAAACTTTGGGTGGATGTTTTTAAACCAATCATTCATGTTGATTTAGAAAGTAAAAATTCGCTGAAAATGACAGCTTCTTATGAAAGCTGGCGTTATCAAAACCGTTATCCGAAAGGAAAAGAAAACAATGCTAATTCTTATAAGTGGGCGCCTCAGGGAGAACTTATTACGTATAAAGATTCTATTTCTTTTGAAAATAACGGAGTTAAATTTTACCACAGAAATCGAGAAAATACGGTTTTTGACGTTGCGGTAAAACAGCAGAAAATGGAATCGGTAAAAGATCAAATGCTGAATCCGATTGCCAACCTAACTTTCGGTGGATTCATGAAAGGTAATAATCTAAAACCAGACGGAACTTATTTAGGAAAATACCAAGATATCGATTTCAAAGGTTTTAATTTAACGAGTACTAAACCTTCAAAAAAGCATTCTTTAGAAATTTATTTAAACACCAATCAATCTGATTTTTCTACTTGGAATAACAGTTTGAAAAGTTTGATTTTAGCGAATAATAATAATTTCAAACAAGCAGAAAAAAACACTCAAAAATGGTGGAATGCTTTCTGGAATCGCAGTTTTATTTTTACCCAAAAAAAGCAATCTATTGAGAAAGATTCAGTTTATCAAATCGGGCAGAATTATCAGTTGTTTCGATATATGCTCGGATGCAATGCATACGGAAAATATCCAACCAAATTCAACGGCGGACTTTTTACGGTTGATCCTGTTTACACGAATAAAGACCTGAATTTTACGCCCGATTTCAGGAATTGGGGCGGAGGAACGATGACGGCTCAAAACCAGCGATTGGTTTATTTTCCGATGGTAAAAAGCGGAGATTTTGACATGATGAAATCGCAATTGAATTATTACATAAGCCTTCAAAAAAATGCCGAATTACGTAGTAAAGTTTATTGGAATCATAACGGAGCTTCATTCACTGAACAATTAGAAAATTTCGGACTTCCAAATCCTGCCGAATACGAATGGAAACGTCCCGAAAATTACGATCCAGGAATGGAATATAATGCTTGGCTGGAATACGAATGGGACACCGTTTTAGAATTTTGCCAAATGATGTTGCAACAAAAGGAATATGCGGGAGAAGACATTCAAAAATACAATCCATTCATTATAAGCTGTCTTCGTTTTTTTGATGAACATTATCAATATTTAGCCAAACAAAGAGGCAGAAAAGCTTTGGATGGAAACGGAAAATTAGTTTTATATCCGGGTTCTGGAGCAGAAACGTATAAAATGGCGAATAATGCCAATAGTACTATTTCTGCTTTACAAGTAATTACATCACAGCTTTTAAACCTTTCTTCGGAACAATTATCTAAAGAAGACTTAGAATATGTTAAAGCATTTCAAACTAGAATTCCACCTTTAAATTTTGGACAGATCGATAATCATAAAGTTTTGGTTCCGGCTAAATCTTGGGAACGAGTTAATAATTCGGAAGTTCCGCAATTATATCCTGTTTATCCATGGGGAATTTACGGCATCGGAAAACCGGATTTAGAAACGGCTTTGAATACATGGAAATATGATGCAGATGCTTTAAAATTCAGAAGCCATGTAGGCTGGAAACAAGACAATATTTTCTCGGCTCGTTTGGGATTAACAGATGAAGCGGCAAAATACAATATAATGAAAATGGCAAATTCAGAAAGACGTTTTCCAGCATTTTGGGGTCCAGGATTTGATTGGGTTCCTGATCATAACTGGGGTGGATCTGGAATGATTGGTATGCAGGAAATGCTTTTACAGGAAACTGACGGCAAAATCTATCTTTTTCCAGCATGGCCAAAAGACTGGAACGTACATTTTAAATTACACGCTAAGCAAAATACTACGATTGAAGCTGAACTCTTTAATGGAGAATTGAAGGCTTTAAAAGTAATTCCTGAAGAAAGAAAAAAAGACATTATAAATCTGCTTGGAAAATCTGAAGCAGAGAAAACAAAATTAAACTAACTATTACTAACAAAAATGATTAAGAAATTAATAAGCGGTGTTGTTTTGTCCGTATTTTTGACCACAAACGGACAAGCACAATCAGTTCCAAATACTGATAAACAAATTGTAAAAGTCGATTTTGACTTTTTTCAAAGAAGATTAGAAGAAGTTCACGATCCGAGTTACGATTCTTGGGTTATCAATGAAAATAAAGAAGACCAGAAAACTTTTAATGGAGTAAGTTTTAAACTAAAAGGAAACTTCACTTCAAAATGGTATAAAGTCGGAATGAACGCTCCGTTTTACAATAAACTGGGAAGCGACGGTTTGGTGACGGCTGAAAATTTAGAGTTAAAAATCAGCGATTTGAAAGAAGGAAAACATACACTTTTGACATTTCATAACGCTTTTGATGTGATTACAGGCAAAACTTTTTCGCCAATAAAAATTTATGTTGATGGAAAACTTCAGGAAACTGTAAATGCAAGTCAGAGAGCCAATGCTAAGATTGATGCTTCGATGGCCTATATTGCTTTTAATGCTTCAAAAGGGAAAGATGTGATAGTTCGTTTTGAAATTGATCCAACTTCAAATCCTGATATCGTAAAACAAATTGTAATCAATGGCTTTGAATTAGATACGCCAAACTTAATGAATCAGGCACGTACTCCGGAACCAAAAAACAGAGATGAACATGTTGAAGTAACCAAAATTTTAAATTTAAAATGGGACGCTCCAAAAAATGTAGTGGCTCATAAAGTTTATTTTGGAACAGATAAAAATGCGGTAGAAACGGCAACCGAATCTTCAAAAGAATTTAAAGGAAAACAAACCGATAAAAGCTTTAGCGTTTCTGATTTATACAGCGGTTCAACGTATTATTGGAGAGTAGACGAAATTGATAATAATGGTGCGATAACTTTAGGAAATGTGTGGTCTTTTAAACCTGCTCAACTGGCTTTTCCAGGCGCTGAAGGATACGGAAGATATGCCGTTGGTGGACGTGGTGGAAAAGTAGTAGAAGTAACTAATTTAAATGATGATGGACCAGGAAGTTTACGTGATGCCATCAATCAGGAAATTGGTCCAAGAACGATTGTTTTTAATGTTTCAGGAAATATCAAATTGGCTTCGAGATTGGTTGCAAATCAGCCTTATATTACTATTGCAGGACAAACGGCTCCGGGCGAAGGAATTACAATCAGCAGGGCGCCAATTGGGTTAACTGGAAATGATGGAGTAATTCGCTTTTTAACTGTTCGCATTGGTGGTGGAACTACTTTTGACGGAATGGGATTAACAGGTGCAGATTACAGCATTATTGAGCATTGTTCTATCAGCTGGACAATTGATGAATCGTTTAGTTCACGTGGTGCGCATCATATTACGCTGCAGCGAACTTTAATTTCAGAAGCTTTAAACGTTGCGGGACATGATAAATATCCTGCTGGAAAAATGCACGGTTTTGCAGCAACAATTGGCGGAGATATTGGAAGTTTCCATCATAATTTATTGGCACACAATCAAGGTCGTAATTGGAGTATTGGCGGAGGTTTAAACGGAGACGGTTACTACACAGGAAGATTGGATATCACAAACAACGTAGTTTACAACTGGGGAACGAGAACAACTGATGGCGGTGCAAACGAAGTAAATTTTGTAAACAATTATTACAAACCGGGTGCTTCAACTAAGATTTTTGTTGCTTTGAATGCACAGCACGAAGGTGTTGGAAAAGGAATGCAGCGCTATTATTTTGACGGAAACATAATGCCGGGTTATTTTGATGAGAAATCTCAGGACAAAGGAAGAAAATCTACTATAAGCAATAATGAAAAAGTTGAATATGAAACTTTCGTTGATAAACCATTTTTTCCTTCTTATGTAAACACGCAATCAGCAAAAGCAGCGTATAAAAATGTACTTTCGGATGTTGGGGCGAATCAGCCGTTTTTTGATAAACATGATAATAGAATCATAGATGAAACTTTAAAGGGAACTTTCACTTATAAAGGAAGCAAAAGCGGTTTAGGCGGAATGATCGATAACGAACAGGATGCAGGAGGATGGCCAAATTTCGCCTCAGAAACTCGCCCAGCTGATTGGGACACCGATCATGACGGTTTGCCAAATTGGTGGGAAAAAGCTTTTGGTTTGAATGAAAATTCAAAAGCAGGCGATTTCTCAGATGCTAATTCAGATACGGATAAAGACGGATTCACTCAGTTGGATAATTATTTAGACTGGCTGGCTCAGCCTCATTATTTTATCAATTTAAAAGATAAAAAAGTTTTAAACGTGGCAGATTATTTCAAAGGTTTTGAAAATAAACCAGCTTATACTTTCTCTGAAGTAAAAAATGGAAAAGCGAGTTTAAAAGGAAAAGAAATTCAGTTCACAGCTTCAGATAAAGGTTTCGCCTCTTTCGTAGTAACGGTAAAAGATGCAGATGGAGATTCAATGAGCAGAACTATTAATTTCTTTGTAAAATAAAAAAATGGGTTTGCCACGAATTACAATAATTTCCACGAATTAGTTTTTTGCCACAGATTAAAGGATTTGCACAGATTATTTATAAAAAAAATCATTTTAATCTTTTTAATCTGTGGCTAAAAAAGAAAGAAAAAATTAATGCAATTGGTGTAATTCGTGGCAAACAAAAAAATATTCAAAATGAAAAAGAACATCATCATATCGTCATTATTTCTTTCAACCGTAATCTTTGCGCAGAATAAAGGTTTGGTTGCTAATTCAGAAAGTCCATATTCCAAACTGCAGAGTGTTGGCTTGCAAGATGTAAAATGGACAAACGGTTTCTGGAAAGAACAATTTGATGTAGAAACAAAAAATACCTTGCCGTATATGTGGGATTTGTATCATAACGATGAAGTTTCGCATGCGTACAAAAACTTCGAAATTGCGGCTGGATTAAGTAAAGGAACTTTTAAAGGACCTTCGTTTCATGATGGTGATTTCTACAAGATTTTTGAAGGAATGGCAGCAACTTATGCCGTTACAAAAGATAAAAAACTCGATGCCGAAATGGATAAAGCCATTGCGCTTTTCGCGAAAGTACAGCGTAAAGACGGTTATATTCACACACCAGTTTTAATTGATGAACGTTGGGGAACTTTAGGACCAGAAGAAGTTAAAAAACAATTGGGTTTTGAAAAATACAATATGGGGCATTTAATGACTGCGGCTTGTATTCATTATCGTGCTACAGGAAAAACAAATTTCCTGAATATTGCCAAAGGAGTTGCTGATTTCTTGTACGATTTCTATAAAAAAGCATCGCCAGAATTGGCTAGAAATGCGATTTGTCCGTCTCATTATATGGGAATTGTTGAGATGTACAGAACCGTTAAAGATCCAAAATATTTGGAACTGGCTAATAATCTAATTGATATTCGCGGAACCACAAATGACGGAACCGATGATAATCAGGATAGAATTCCATTTAGACAGCAGACAACCGCAATGGGACACGCCGTAAGAGCGAATTATCTGTATGCAGGAATAGCCGATTTGTATGCTGAAACAGGCGAAAAGAAATTATTAGACAATCTAGAATCTATTTGGGATGATGTAACGTATCGCAAAATGTACATTACGGGAGGCTGTGGTTCTTTATACGACGGAGTTTCTCCAGACGGAACTTCTTATGATCCAACGGTGGTGCAGAAAATCCATCAGGCGTATGGAAGACCTTTTCAATTGCCAAATGCAACGGCTCATACAGAAACTTGTGCCAATATTGGAAATGTTTTATGGAACTGGAGAATGCTTCAAATTACGGGAGAAGCCAAATATGCTGATATTGTAGAGCTGGCACTTTACAATAGTGTGCTTTCAGGAATGGATTTGGAAGGAGAAAAATTCTTGTACAATAATCCATTGAATGTTTCAAATGATTTGCCGTTTCACCAAAGATGGGGCAATGAACGTGAAGGTTATATTGCTTTGTCAAACTGTTGTGCCCCAAACGTAACCAGAACAATTGCCGAAGTTGGAAATTATGCTTACAGTCTTTCAAAAGAAGGTTTGTTTGTCAATTTGTACGGAAGTAATTCTTTGAATACCAAAACAATTAATGGAGGAGCATTAGAAATTGAACAGCAAACAAACTATCCTTGGGATGGAAAAATAACCTTGAAAATTGTAAAAGCTCCAAAAGATTTGCAAGCTTTCTTTTTAAGAATTCCGGGTTGGAGTCAGAATGCAGAAGTTTCGGTTAATAATTCAAAAGTTTCAGATAAAGTTGTTTCGGGAACTTATTTGAAATTGAATCAGAAATGGGAAAAAGGAGATGTTATTGAGTTGAATCTTCTAATGCCGGTTGAATTGATGGAAGCGAATCCGTTGGTTGAAGAAGTTAAAAATCAGGTCGCTGTAAAAAGAGGGCCTTTAGTATATTGTTTAGAATCTGATCAATTGCCAGCTAAAATTAGTGTGAATGATGTGGCTTTGAAGTTGAATTCTAAATTTGCAACGAATCCGTTTACATTAAACAATAGAAATTTGATGAGCATTGATGCCGAAGCGGTAATAAAAGCTAATAATTCGTGGGAGAAAACGTTGTACAAACCGCTTTCTGCTAAAAATGAAAATACTGTACAAGTGAAATTGATTCCGTATTTTGCTTGGGGAAATAAAGGAAAAGGCGAAATGACGGTTTGGATGTCGCATTAAATTTTGGACGCGGATGAAACGGATTGCCCTTGGCAAAACGCGGATTAAAACGGATTTTTAATTTTTGTCAAAGATATTAATCGTTCAGTTTGTCATTCTGAGGAACGAAGACACGAGCGAGAGCGAACTGGCGAAGCAATCACACACGTAACTCGACAAAGATTGGCGATTTAGATTGCGGAGTTTCTAGTGTGATCTTTCCTTCGTCAAGATGACAAAACAAAATGAATAAGTAAATTGAAAAACATGAAATACATTCTAGCCTTATTTTTACTCACAACACTTTCACTATCAGCCCAAACGCTCGATAATAAACTCACATTAACCGTTGCTCAAGACGGTTCAGGAGATTTCAAAACGATTCAGGAAGCGGTGAATAATGTAAAAGACAATTCAGAAAAAAGAGTTGTAATTACGATAAAGCCAGGAAAGTATGTGGAGAAATTAGAGATTCCAGCGACTAAGCCATTCATTACTTTAAAAGGTCTTGACCGAAATAAAACCATTATTTCATTTGATGATTATTCTGGGAAACCGCTTCGTGAACCAGATCCATCGGGGAAAAAGGAATTTGGAACATCAACATCTTATTCTTTCATGATAAAAGGAAATGACTGTACATTGGAAAATCTAACCGTTGAAAATACCGCGGGAAGAGTAGGACAGGCGGTAGCTTTACACATTAAAAGTGATAAAGTTATTGTAAAGAACTGTAATCTTTTAGGGAATCAGGATACGCTTTATTTATCAGAAGGAAATACTCGCATCTATTTTGAAAACTGTTTTATAAACGGTACAACCGATTTTATTTTCGGAGCTGCAACAGCTTATTTTTATAAATGTACTATTGAGAGTTTAGTAAATTCTTATATCACAGCAGCTTCAACTCCGCAAGGGCAGGCCTATGGTTTTGTTTTTGTTGATTGTAAGCTTACCACAAAAGACAAATCAGTAGATAAAGTTTTTTTAGGAAGACCTTGGAGGCCTTACGCTCAAACCGTTTTTATCAATACAGATTTAGGTTCGCATATTATTCCCGAAGGTTGGAACGCTTGGATTGACACAAGATTCCCAGACAAAGATAAAACAGCTTATTATGCTGAATATGGTAGTAAAGGTGGGAGCGCAAAATATATTGCGCAACGAGTATCATGGTCGCATCAATTAACGAAAGATGATATTAAAAAATATAATAGAGATTTAATTTTGAACGGATGGAATCCCATTCAGTAGTTTAAATGAAATTAAAATATATCAGACGAAAAGCCCACTAATGCCAATATTAGTGGGCTTTTCGTTTGTTTTTTTCTATATTCATAAATAGAAAAATAACATTTAAATTTTGTTGGTCAGAATTTACTTTTAAAAATTATTTTTTTTGCTAAAATTTATTTCTTGTTTTTTAAGTAATCCTGCTACTACTTTATAGTTAAATTTGTAAGTTTTTTATCTAAAAATAAATGTAATTGCAACAATTATCTCTATCGTTTTCGTAAAAATTGACATTTTGTAAGCAGTTAAATATCAGATAACATATTGTTAAGTTTTGCAGAATGTACATCAGATGTTTATTTTTGATAAAAATCTTATTGTTTTTGAGTCAAAATGAGTTTGTAAATTTTGTTTTAAGCAAACATTTGTCTTAAATATTTTGGTTCGTCTATTTTTTCCATTCGTTTTTTATTAATATTGTTTTTTTAGTCACATTTTTTTTGACATTCTGCGATTAAAACAGGATAGAGCAGGACGGTTCTAATGTGTCATCGTCATATTTTTGGAATATTAAAATAAATGTGTTTTAAACATTTAATAAAATTAATTTAAGATTCCATTAAGAAATTTTGTTAATAGACAAGACGCATTAAACATGACTAACTAACATTAATAACCTAACCAAAAAAACATTTATGAAACAAGCACTTATAAAAAGATGTAGTTTTCTTTTGTTTACGCTGATGAGTGTATTGAGTTATGCTCAAAGTAATCAAGTTACTGTAACTGGAGCTGTTACCGATAATTTATCTGGTCTTCTTCCTGGAGTTAACGTAACTGAGAAATCTACAAAAAATACAGTTACAACAGATTTTAATGGTAAGTATCAAATTAAAGTAAAACCAGGTGCTACTTTGGTGTTTTCATTTATAGGAATGAAAAAATTAGAAATTGCGATTAATGGACGTACTATAGTAGATGCTAAATTATCTGAAGATTCAAACGAGCTTCAAAATATTGTTGTAGTAGGTTATGGTACTCAGAAAAAGGAAAAACTTACGGGAGCAATTGCTACAATTAATGCCGCAGATGTTCAGGATTTACCAGTTTCAAATTTATCTGATGCTTTGAAAGGATTAGTTCCTGGATTAGCTGTTATAGATGGAGGCGGACGTCCTGGTGATGCTGCTTCGTTACAGATTCGTCAAACTTTTAGTTTCTCTAAAGATGGAGGATTCAATACTCCATTAATTGTAATTGATGATATGGTGCAGGTAGATCCAGTATCGGGTTTCCCTACATTAGATGCTTTTAATCGTTTAGACCCATCAGAGATAGAAAGTATTACAGTATTAAAAGATGCCTCTGCTGCTATTTATGGTTCTCGTGCTTCTCAAGGAGCAATTGTTGTAAAAACGAAAAGAGGTAAAGCGGGTGTTACTAAATTTTCATACTACAGTCAATTTGCCGTAAATGACGCTGTAAGCCATAGTAAAACTATGAGTGCTTATGAGTATGGAGTTTGGTCTAATAGATTTTTATCTGTTAAAAATTTAAGTAATAATGGAGTAGGTTACTTTTCAGATTCTGAATTGGAGCAAATGAAAGATCTAAATTATGATTGGTTAAAAGAAGCTTGGAGACCGGCTACTCAAGACAAGCATACTTTAACTGTTACAGGTGGTAATGAAAAAATGACATATTTTGCAGGTCTTAACTATTTTACTCAAGGGGCAAACTTAGGATCTCAAGATTACCAGAAATGGAATTTTAGAACGGGTATTAATGCTAAGATCTCGAACTCATTAGATTTCTCAGCAGCAATTTCTACTAATTCAGGCGATATAGAAAAATCATTTACAAAAGCGTCAGCTAACATTAATGATAGCAGTTATGGAAGTATTGCTGGTGGAGGTGAGCAAGCTGATTATGGATATTTATTGCACATGCCTAAATATATTCCTTGGGAAACGGTAGTAGATGATAAAGAGTACTATATGTCTCCTTTTCCTAAAACAACAAGAACTTTAGGAAGTGCAAATGCTAATACTACAATTGCTGGATGGAATTACTTTGCAACTCTAAACAACGGTTCTAAACAAATTTCGGATGACTTTTCATATAATGTGAATATGTCTTTAAACTATAAAGTTCCTTTTGTAAAAGGGTTGTCTCTTAAAGGTACTTTTGCAAGAACTGAAAGCACAGGATATACAGAACAAGTTCAGTTGCCATTTGACTTGGCTAGAATTGTTGGATATGAAAAAGCAGATATGCACTTAGCAAGTGCGGCAGTTCCATCTACTACAAATAATGGCGTTGATCCTTACTACCAAATCGATACCAACGTTCGTAACTCTCGTGTATATTATAATACTTCTCTTAGCAGAAATAATCAAGCTAACTTTTTTGCGAACTATGCTAGAGTGTTTGGTAATCATGATGTTGGTGCTATGTTTGGTGTGGAGCGCACAGAAGCTGAGTATAGAACTACACGCTTAGCTTATGAACAAACTGGAAAAGATTATGGAGGAACATATCAAACAGCTGGTGTAATTTCTTCTAACTCTATTAACACAAAAGGAGAATCAGGAACACTTTCATATTTAGGAAGATTTAATTACAGTTATAAGTCTAGATATTTATTAGAATTTCTTTTCCGTAGTGATGCTTCGACAAAATTCGCTCCTGAAAACTACTGGGGATTCTTCCCATCAGTTCAGGCAGGTTGGATTATGTCTAAAGAAGACTGGTTTACTAAAGCATTACCAGGGATAGACTTTTTGAAATTGCGTTATTCTATTGGTAAAACAGGAAAAGATAACGTACAAGCTTGGAGATGGATGCAATACTATGATGTTATTGTAGATAAAGGTGCTGTATTTGGAACAGGTAATACAGGAGGATCTTTAGGAGGCGGTGTTACTCCAAAAGTAAATCCAAATAGAAATGTTGGTTGGGATACAACAATCAAAAATAACATAGGGCTTGATATTAATGTATTGAAAAATAGATTACAAATGAGTACTGATTTCTATTATGATAGAACAACAGATATGCTAACCAACATGGCAGGTGCTGTTGGTGTGCCAATTTCAGTTGGTGGCGGTTTTGCGGAACAAAACTACGCTGCTGTTGATGCATGGGGACTTGAGGTAAGTTTGAACTGGAGCGATAAAATCAAAGATGATTTTAGTTATAATGTTGGAGTAAACTTTGGATACTCAGATAACAAAGTAAAAAAATATCCAGATCAAGCTTTGCAACATCCATCATTTAATGTAACGCAGACAGGATCTTCTTCTTTCTTCCCATATTGGGGATTCAAAACTTGGAACGGAACTTCTACGGGAGACGGAATTTTACGTACAGATGAAGATATCGCAAACTACTGGGCCTATTTATCAGAAAGAGCGGCAGCAGCTGGCACAACACCTAGTTTTAATAAAATTACTAGCGTATCTGGTATGGTTAAAGGTATGTTAGCATATGAAGATGTTGGTGGTGCATTTGATCCAACAACAGGAGAACAAGCTGGGCCTGATGGAAGAATTGATAAAAATTTAGATTATCAAAAATTGGTTAATGTAAATAGAACTTATGGTTTTACAACCAATTTAGGAATGAAATACAAAGGATTTTATGCAAGAACTCAGATCTCTACTTCTTGGGGAGGATTCCGTGAACTTGATGTTGTAAAACAAGGAACATCTTCAGCACACAACATGTGGGCTCACGAAAGCTACTGGACAGACATGTACGGACCAGATAATGTAAATGGTAAATACCCTAATTTAGCGCTTTATGACGACGAATTGGTAGGTGCTCCTTCAAACTTCTGGCAGTTAGATACTTTCCGTTGTTTTGTTAGAAACTTAACAGTAGGTTATGGTTTGCCAAAAGACGTTTTAAACAAGTTAAACATTAGTAGTCTAGCAATTGGTGTAACTGGAAATAATCTTTGGGATTTCTATAATCCATATCCTAATCACTATCGCAATATGTATGATTCATCGTATGATACTTATCCAACTTTGAGAACTTGGTCAGTAAACTTAAGTGTATCATTCTAATAAAAAAATAAGTAATTATGAAACTAAGAATAAACTCAATATTAACTCTTGTAGTATTACTTATAGTTAGTGCTTCATGTAGTGATAATTTTCTTGAAGACAAGAAAAATTTCGGACAAGTTGACGATTCATTTTATGAAAGTCAAGATCGTACAAATTGGTACATAAATAATTTGTATTATGACTTTTTCTATGCATATAAATCGCCTTTAGCAACCTTGGTAGGTCAGTATAATGATTCATACTCTAGATTAACAGAAGAGATTGGCGGAATTCAAGATCTTGTGAATCCAACCAAAACATTAGTAAATTCAGATGATGCAACTAACTATTTTGGAACCAAATTGGAAGATAAAATTAAAAATGAGCCTTATAATCGTATCAGAGACTGTAATAGCTTTTTAGAAGACATTGATGTAAAAGGATCTACATTAGACAAAACATTCCGAGATCGTGCAAAAGGACAGGTGTATTATCTAAGAGCAGTTCAGTATTTTGATTTAATGCGCATCTATGGTGGTGTACCTCTTGTTACAACAGTGCAAGGTGCATCTTCATCTAATGAAGCAATAAAACTCCCAAGAGCTTCAGTTACTGAAGTGGTAAATCAAATTGTAGCAGACTTAGATATGGCGGCTTCATTATTGCCTGGTAACTGGCCAGATGCTGGTGCAGATTATGGTCGTTTTACAAAAGGAGCTGCTATGGCACAAAAAGCTAGAGTATTGTTAACTTATGCAAGTCCATTATTTAATAAAAATTGGGATGGCTCGACAGAAAGATGGGAAGCAGCATTACAAGCTGGATTAGCTGCAGAAGCTCAATTGACAGCTGATGGCTACGGATTATATGGAAGCAACGCCAAACAATGGGATGAAATGTTTAAGGTTGAAGGTTTTAATAAAGAAGCAATTGTAGTTCAATTGCTAGGAAACGGACCAACTGTTGCTGTAAGTAATAATAATTCTTGGGAAAAAGCTATGCGTTTGGTCAGTCAAGGTGGTACAGGGGCTTTTGAAGCTCCGAAAGAAATGATTGACTTATTTCCAATGTCTGACGGATCAAAACCGACAACTGCAAATGGTTACGATCCTTTCTTATTCTTTAAAAAACGTGATCCTAGATTTTATAGAACATTTGCTTTCTCTGGAATGAAATGGGGATATGCTGAAGATGCAAACAGTGTAGCATGGTCTTACCGCTGGTTAGACGGATCTGATAAGGATAAACCGTATTTTAGTGATAACAATCAGGAAAATAGTCCAGCTTTCGTAAGAAAAATGTCAAATGTAACAGCGTCAAATGCTAGTAGTTTCCAGTATTCTGTTACTAATATCATGGAATATCGTTATGCGGAATTATTGCTAAATATTGCTGAATGCTATGCTGCAAAAGGGGACATTGGTAATACAATCAGTTATTTAGGGAAAATTAGAGCTCGTGTTGGAATTCCTGCTACAAATAATTACGGAATCGGTATTTTGACTGATAAATATGCTGCTATTGCTGCTTGTCTATATGAACGAAGAGTAGAATTAGCTTACGAAGGAAAACGTTTCTGGGATGTACAACGTTGGATGCTTTATAGTAACGAAACTCTTGCAGGAACTAGCGGTGGTACTGTAACTAAGTTAGGTTTAACACCTATTAACGGTACACAGCGTACAGGATACTACCTGCAATATAAAAATACTTCCACTAAGAGCGATCCTTTAAAAAGTGTTCGCGGATCAATCAGTGTTGATCCAGATTCGGCTAACTTTAGTACTCAACTAGATGATTTGGCAACTTTTTATACAAATAATTTCGTATTCACTAATTTATTGACTCCAATGGATAACGTAAATAACGTTGCAGTACAGATTAAATTTAATCCGAATTATTATATAATGGGATTACATACTAGTATTCTAACTCAAAATCCTTGGTTACAACAAACTATTGGATGGAACGGGGGATCTAATGGAAACTTCAATTACCAAGAATAGAGTTTAATATAAGAAACAGATTAACATACAAAGCTTTTCACCTGTATTTGTCAAAAGATACAGGTGATTTGTTTAAAAAGAATTACCACAACTAGAAATTAACATGAAAAATTCCGCATTATTTATCGCATCATCTCTGCTTTTTTTGGCAAGCGCAAAATGTTTTGCCCAGTACCCGAAGATTAGTCCAGAAGTTCAGGCTCAGGAAAAAGCAATTAAAGAAGAAGCTCAAAGACTTTCTGATGAAGCTTGGACAAAAGCTTTAGTAGTTATTGAAGAAGAAGCAAAACATGGAAAACCATATATTCCGTGGGCAGCAAGGCCAACAGATTTACCTCAGGCAGATATTCCTGCTTTCCCAGGTGCTGAAGGTGGAGGAATGTACACTTTTGGAGGCCGTGGAGGAAAAGTTTACACAGTAACAAGTCTAGAAGACCGTGGACCTGGAACATTACGTGAAGCTTGCGAACAAGGAGGAGCGAGAATTGTGGTATTTAATGTTGCTGGAATTATCAGATTGAAAAGTCCCTTGATTATTCGTGCGCCTTACATCACAATTGCTGGACAAACTGCTCCTGGTGATGGTGTTTGTATTGCAGGTGAATCAACTTGGATTGATACGCATGACGTAATTATCAGACATGTACGTTTCCGTCGTGGAGAAACTTTCGTAGGTCGTCGTGATGATGCTATCGGAGGAAATCCAGTTGGAAACATCATGATCGATCACGTTTCTGCAACTTGGGGATTAGACGAAAACATGTCAATTTACAGACACATGTACAATCCAGGACCAGGTTATCCAGATATCAAAGTGGGAACGGTAAATATTACAATCCAAAACAGTTTATTCGGAGAAGCTTTGGATACTTACAATCACGCTTTCGGAAGTACTTTAGGTGGAGAAAACTGCTCTTTCATGAGAAACATGTGGGCTAATAATGCAGGAAGAAATCCTTCTATAGGTTGGAACGGAATTTTCAATTTTGTGAATAACGTAGTTTTCAACTGGTACAACAGATCTACAGATGGTGGAGATTATACTGCAAATTACAACATCATTAATAACTTCTACAAACCAGGTCCAGTAACCGATTTAACACAGCCAATCAGCTATAGAATCTTAAAACCAGAATCTGGAAGAAGTAAATTACCTTATATGGTTTTTGGTAGAGCTTATGTAAACGGAAACGTAGTTAATGGAAACGAAAAAGTGACTAAAGACAACTGGGACGGTGGAATTCAGTTAGAAAATAAAAAAGGGGAATTAATGACTTACGATGAAGCAAAAGAATACTTTGCTAAAATGAAAGCAGTTAAACCTTTCCCAATGCCTTGGTTCAACAAATTTATGACTGCTGAAGAGTCTTATGAATTCGTTCTTAAAAATGTTGGAGCAACTCTTCCAATTAGAGATAAAGTAGACGAAAGAATCGTAAGAACTGTAAAAACAGGAGTTCCTGAATATGCTAAAGGTTTAGAGAAAAAGACTTTCTACCAATTCGAACACAGACGTTTACCGATGGATTCTTATAAAAAAGGAATCATTACCGATATTTCTCAAGTTGGTGGATATCCAGAATACAAAGGAAAACCTTATGTAGATACAGACAAAGACGGAATGCCGGATGCATGGGAGAAAAAATACGGTTTAAACCCGAATGATCCATCTGATGCACAAGGAGATTTAAACGGAGACGGATATACTAATATTGAAGATTACATCAACGGTGTAAATCCTGCGATAAAAGTGGACTGGAAAGATTTAGCTAATAATAAAGAAACATTAGTTAGACCTTTATTAGATTTAAAATAAGGAACAATTTTTAAAAACATTCTTGTTTCAGAGTAAACAAGAATGTTTTTGAAAAGAGCCTGAAAGGCTCAACGCACCAACATAGGACAACGTCCTATGTATAAAAGAAAAAAGCCCTTAAAGGGCGAAAGTAATTAATGAAATATGGACAACGGCTTGCGCCCTTTCAGGGTTTCGTCTGTATGATTTATAATTCATAGGATGTTATCCTATGGTGTTGCTTAAAGGCCGTTGGCCTTATGATTGAGTCAAAAAATACTAAAAAAAAGAAAGACAATGGCACTAAATAATATAAACGCAGGTTTGTTATCGCTGGTTTTCGCATTTTCAAGTTTAAATGCGCAACAGCATTTAGATCCTGAATATGTAAAAGTTACCAACGAAAGAGCTGCAAAAATCGTTACCAAATTAGATTTGAAAAACGAAGCAAAAGAAAAAGCAGTTTCCAATATCATCGCGCAGCAATTCAGAGATTTAACTGAAATTCAGGATGGAAGAGATGCTGAAATCAAAAAAGTAAAAGAAGACACTTCTTTAGCTAAAGAAAAACAAAACGAAAAGATTGATAAACTGAAAGCAAAAGCAGACGAATCAATTGCCAAACTGCACAAATCTTATATCAAAAAATTAAGTAAAGAATTATCAGAAGACAAAATTACTGAAGTTAAAGACGGAATGACTTATGGAGTTCTTCCAATTACAGTAGCAGGTTACAACGACATGCTTCCAAATTTAACAGCAGAGCAAAAAGACTATATCTACAAAGCTTTGGTTGAAGCCAGAGAACATGCAATGGACGCTGGTTCATCTAAAGAAAAACACGGTTGGTTTGGTAAATACAAAGGAAGAATCAACAATTATTTATCAAAACAAGGTTACGATTTAAACAAAGAAAGTAAAGACTGGCACGATCGTGTTGAGCAGAGAGAAAAGAATAAAGCAAAAGATTCTACTGCAAAAGAATAATCTCTAAAAAAACTAACTACCATTAACTACACCACACAATTAAATGCAAAATATTTTCCCAAACCGTACTTTTAAAAGAGCATTTATGACTTTGTCATTTTGTTCGCTTATGTCATCGGCATATGCCCAATATCCCGTAATTCCAAAAGATGTTCAAGCAAAAGCCGATGCTATTTTGGCTGATGAAGAAAAAAGGCTGAGCGAAATCTGGAATGCTAATCTGCATATAATCAAAGAAGAAGCAAAACAAGGAAAACCATATTTACCTTGGGCTTCTTATCCAAAAGATTTTGTTTTTGCAGATATTCCTGCTTTTCCGGGTGCTGAAGGTGGCGGAGCATATACACAAGGCGGTCGTGGTGGAAAAATATTTGTCGTGACAAGTTTAGAAGATAGTGGAAAAGGAACTTTCCGTGAAGCTTGTGAAGCAGTAGGAGCAAGAACGATTGTTTTCAACGTTTCGGGGATTATTCAACTGAAAAAAAGAATCAGTATGCGTGCGCCTTACGTAACCATTGCTGGACAAACGGCTCCAGGTGACGGAATCTGTATTGCTGGTGAAACTTTAGAAATCGACACGCACGACGTTATCATTAGACACATGCGTTTCCGTCGCGGTGCTACTGAAGTTACCAGAAGAGACGACGCATTGGGCGGAAATCCAATGGGAAATATCATCGTAGATCACTGCTCTGTAAGTTGGGGATTAGACGAAAATATTTCTTTATACAGACATCAGTTTGCAACTAATGCAAAATCAAAACTGGAAAAATTACCAGCTTGTAATATCACGATTCAAAACACGATTTCGTCAGAAGGTTTAGACACGTACAATCACGCTTTCGGAAGTACAATCGGCGGATTGAATAGTACTTTTATGCGCAATTTGTGGGCAGACAACATTTCTAGAAATGCTTCTATCGGAATGTATGGCGACTTTAATTTTGTGAATAACGTAGTATTCAATTGGTGGAATCGTACGCTGGATGGCGGTGATTATCGTTCGATGTTGAATATCATCAACAATTATTTTAAACCAGGTCCAATTACACCGCAAAACGAACCTATTTCACATAGAATCGTAAAACCGGAATCGGGTTATATTGAGCCAAAACAATATGGAAGAGCTTATGTTTCAGGAAACTTTATTGTTGGTTCACCTGAAGTTACAGCAGATAATTGGAACGGCGGTGTGCAATTAGAAAACCTTCCAGAAGCTGAAACGGCAGCATTTTTAGCAGCAATCAAACAGCCAAAACCTTTCTCAATGCCAAAATTCAAAATTATGGGAGCTGAAGAAGCATACGAATATGTTTTAGCAAATGTTGGAGCAACAATTCCAAAAAGAGATGCAGTCGATGAAAGAATTCTTAAACAAGTTCGTACAGGAAAAATCGAAGTAAAAGACGGTCTAGAAAATTCAATTGGAAAAGAATATATCAAAAGAAGATTACCTGCCGATTCATATAAAAAAGGAATCATTACACATCCAGATCAAGTTGGCGGATATCCAACTTACAAAGGAAAAGCCTATAAAGATTCAGATAATGATGGAATTCCAGATGCTTGGGAAAAGAAATATGGTTTAAATCCAAATGATGCTTCAGATGCGAATAAAGATTCAAACGGAGATGGTTATACCAATATCGAAAAGTATTTTAATGGAATCGATCCCAACACTAAAACAGATTGGACGAAAATGGAAAATAATACGGATACATTGACGAAGCTGAAATCATTGTTACAATAGTTAAGTATTCTCAACGCAAACCTGACAGGTTTTTAAAACCTGTCAGGTTTAATTAACATAAAGAATATCACCAAAGTTTGTCATTCCGAGGAACGAGGAATCACACTAGAAATTCCACAACAGTGCGTAAATATCGCGTGAGATTTCTCCTTCGTCGAAATGACAAGATTGGAGAAAATAGGATTTTATAAATTTATTGTTCCTTAAAAGGTTAATTTTAAGAATCTAAAATCTAAACTCTGAAATTTAAATTAAAAAAAAGTGAATTTCGATCAATTAAAAAATATAGTTTCTTCTTTTAAAAACACATTTTCTTTAGTGTGTATTACTCTGTTTATTAGCGGAAACATCACAGCCCAAAACACTTTCCCAGATATCGTTAAAACCAAAGAAGGCAAACTTTCTTTCACAACAGATAGCCAAGGAAACCAAATACCTGATTTTTCTTTCGCAGGGTACAGAAACTCTGAAGTTGCGATTCCGAATCTGGACAATAAAATTTTTGTTTCCAAACAAGAAGAAGACGCAACTCAGAAAATTCAAAATGCAATTGATTATGTAAGTTCTCTTAAACCAGACAAATCAGGATTTCGTGGAGCAGTTTTGTTAGACAAAGGAATTTTCAAAATCAGCGGAACATTATACATCAGAAAATCGGGAGTAGTTTTAAGAGGAAGTGGCAATTCGGAAAACGGAACCGTACTTTTAGGAACCGGATTAGAAAGAGAAGCTCTAATTAGAATTTTAGGCGTAAACGATAAAGTGTATAAAGATTCATTTGAATTTGCAAACGCGTATACACCACTTGGAACTCAGAAAATCCAATTAAAAAATACAGCAAAATTAAAAGTTGGTGACGAAATCGAAATCAGTAAACCTTTAACGGATAATTTCATTAAAGAAGTAAACATGCAGGATTTCGGCGGAGAAACTTCCTGGATTGGCTGGAAAAAAGGAGATTGGACCACAACTTGGAATAGAGTTGTAACCAAAATAAACGGAAACGAAGTAACCGTAAACGCACCAATAACAATGTCTTTGGATGACGTTTTCGGGACTTCAAAAGTAACCGTTTATTCATGGGCAGGAAGAATTGAACATATCGGAATTGAAAATATTTTACTAAAATCAACTTATAATGCTTCAAACTTAAAAGACGAAGAACATAGATGGCAAGCAATAAGTATAGAAAACACTAGAAATGCTTGGGTAAAACAAGTTAATTTCAAACACTTTGCAGGTGGAGCAATTACGATTTTAAAGACAAGTCAGCAAATTACGGTTGAAGATTGTATTGCTACAGAACCGATTTCTGAAATCGCTTCATTTAGAAGACATACTTTTTATACAGAAGGTCAGCAGACTTTATTCCAACGCTGTTATTCAGAATTTGGATATCATGATTTCGCTGTGGGCGGATTTGGAACAACAGGACCAAATGCGTTTGTACAATGCGAATCACATTTGCCATTCGAAAATAGTGGAGCAATCGGAAGCTGGGCAACTGGAGTTTTATTTGATATTGCCAATATCGATGGAAAATCTTTAAGTTATAACAACAGAGAACAAGGCGGAAGAGGCGCAGGATGGACATCGGCAAATTCTGTTATTTGGGAATCATCGGCTTCAAAAGTAGAATGTTACAGCCCGCCAACAGCACAAAACTGGGCTTTTGGAGTTTGGGGACAATTTGGAGGAAACGGACATTGGAAAAACGTAAACGAACATATCAGTCCAAGAAGTTTGTTTTACACACAACTAGAAGCCAGATTAGGAAAACTTCCAGTTCAGGCTTTTATTTATGATTTAGGTTCAGAAGCTTCTTCAAGTCCGAGTGTAGAAGTTGCTGCAGAATTAACTAAAAACTCTGCTACAACGGCAAAAAGTTTACAAGAATTGATTGCAGAAGCTTCAAAAGCAAATCCGATTAATACAGATAGTAAAGGTTTAAAAAATGCAAACGATTTAAAAGTTGTATCAAATAAAACAGAAAAATCAACTTCAAAAGTAACAACAGAAAACGGTTGGTTAACTTTTGAAGGAAAAGTAATTGCAGGAAAACAAACCAACGTAGCATGGTGGAGAGGCGATTTAAGTGATGATTTTGTGAACAAATCTACACCGCACATTACTCGTTTCGTTCCAGGAAGAACAGGAAACGGATTAACAGATAAGGTACAAGAAACAGTAGATTATTTGACTAAAAACAATATAGTTGCCTTAGAACACAATTACGGTTTATGGTACGACAGAAGGATGGACGATCACGAACGCGTTCGAAGAATCGATGACGATGTTTGGCCCCCGTTTTACGAACAACCTTTTGCCAGAAGCGGAAAAGATTTCGCTTGGGATCATTTGAGTAAATACGATTTGACAAAATTCAACGATTGGTATTGGAGCCGTTTAGCGCAATTCGTAACATTGGCAGAACCAAACGGACAATTGTTAATCAATCAGCAATATTTTCAGCACAATATTTTAGAAGCAGGAGCGCATTGGGCAAGTTCACCTTGGCGTTCTGCTAATAATATCAACAGCACAGGTTTTCCAGAACCACCGCCTTACGCAGGAGATAAACGCATTTTTATGGCAGAGCAGTTTTACGATATTACGAATGCTCAAAGAAGAAAATTACACGAAGGTTTTATCCGAAAATCATTTGAGAATTTTCAGGAAAACAGCAACGTAATTCAGTTAACAAGTGCAGAATATACCGGTCCATTACATTTTATAGAATTCTGGATTGATCAGGCACAAAAATGGAAAGATGAAACAGGTAAGAAAGGCTTAATTGGTTTAAGTGCTACTAAAGACGTTCAGGATGCTATTTTAAATGACGCCAAAAGAGTAAAAACAGTTGACGTAATCGACATTCGTTATTGGTATTACAAAGAAGATGGTTCTGCTTATGCACCACAGGGAGGCGTAAATTTAGCACCAAGACAGCATGCCAGAAAACTAAAAACAGGAAAAGAAACCGATAATCAAGTATATCGTGCCGTTCGTGAATACCGAGAACAATATCCTGAAAAAGTCATCTTATATTCAACAGATGGTTCTTCAAGATTCGGATGGCCAGCTTTAATGGCTGGAGCTTCATTGCCAAATATTCCGAAAATCGAATTGCCTCAGTTTTATTCCGCTTTAAGCGAAATGAAATTAGTTGACGGAAATACGTTTTCAGATAATCTTTGGAAACTGGAAAACAAAGGAAAAAGCTATCTTTTCTATTTGAAAACCGACCAAGATATTACAATCGATTTATCAAACGAAAAAGGAACATTTGAAGTATTTGCAATTAATGCAACAACAGGAAATATAACGAAAAAAGCAAATGTCAGCGGAGGAAAACAAGTGACAATTCCACAAGCTGAAATAAAAGAAAAAGTGCTTTTTGTAGTGAAAAAATAGTTAGCCACAGATTTCACAGATTAAAAGGATTAAAAGTAAAATCTGCCTAATCTGTGAAATCTGCGGGAAAAAATATAAAGACAAAGCTTGGAAAATCCATTAAATCAGTGAAATCTGTGGCAAAAAAATAAAACACAATTCAAAAACAACCCAAAATGAATCTGAAAATTAAATCTTTATACGCACTTTGTATAAGCTTTATGTTGACAGCACAAAGCGGATTTTCGCAATCTGTCAAAGCAAAAGCATCTCTGCCTGAAATCAAAGTATCTAAAAATCAGCATTATTTTGTTACCGAAAACGAAAAACCATTTTTCTGGCTAGGCGACACAGGCTGGCTGGCATTCGGAAAACTGGACAGAGCTGGAATTGAGAAATATTTCAAAGACAGAAAAGAGAAAGGATTTAATGTAGTTCAGGTTATGGTTTTGCATAACATCAATGCGGTTAACGTTTATGGTGCTAAAGCTTTAATAAACGAAGACGTTTCAAAACCGTTAATTACGGCAGGAAATGATTTCAAAGATGCAAAACAATACGATTATTGGGATCATGTAGATTACACTTTAGACGTAGCTCAGAAAAACGGAATCTACGTTGCCATGGTTCCAGTTTGGGGAACAAACGTTTCAAAAGGAAATAAAGTAAGCAAAGAACAAGCAATAGTTTATGCTGATTTCTTGGCTAAAAGATATAAAAACAGAACCAACGTAATCTGGTTAAACGGTGGAGACACACACGGAAACGAATTTCAGGATATTTGGAACGCCATCGGAAATACTTTAAAAACCAACAATCCAAATCAGTTAGTGACTTTCCATCCATTTGGAAGAACCGATTCTTCTGAGAATTTTCACAACGAAAAATGGTTAGATTTCAATATGTTCCAATCAGGACACAGAAGATACGATCAGGATTCTATAAAAACGAATTTCAAAGAAGACAATTATAAATTCGTTCTAAGAGATTTCGAATTAAAACCGACAAAACCAACACTTGACGGAGAACCATCTTACGAAGGAATTCCACACGGTTTGCACGATACACTTCAGCCAAAATGGACAGCAAACGACGTTCGCCGTTACGGATATTGGTCAGTTTTATCAGGCGGTGCAGGTTACACATACGGACATAACGCCGTAATGCAAATGTTCAGAAAAGGCGATAAACCAGCATACGGAAACAAAGAATTATGGACATCAGCCATTAATGCGCCAGGAGCAAAACAAATGGTTTATATTAAGAAATTAATGGAAGAAGTACCATTTTTAGAAGGAGTTCCAGATGTTTCTTTAGTAGTAAATCAAGGAGAAAAATACGATTATATTCCAGCCATTAGAGGAGAAAAATACGCTTTACTATACACTTATAACGGAAGAATAATTGAAGTAAAACTAGGGAAAATTTCAGGAGATAAATTTGAAGCGACTTGGTACAATCCAAGAAATGGAAAGAAAACTAAAATCGGAACATTTGATAATAAAGGAACGCAGAATTTTCAGCCGGAAGGCAAAAAAGAAGATGGTAATGACTGGGTTCTGATTTTGAAGTCTACTAAGTGATTAGTGAAAAGTAAAAAGTAATTAGTGAAATGCAATTTGTGAGTAAGTAATCACGAATTATCCACAATCTTGTCATTTCGACGAAGGAGAAATCTTCGCAAGAAACTCTACAAAGTTGCTCAAGCATGCGGAGCCACTAACGAAGATTTCTCCTTCGTCGAAATGACAAAAAATGAGAGTAAAAAATCTGTGCTAATCATTTTAATCTGTGGCAAAATAAAACAATACAACTATGAAAAACATACTAATAATACTCTGCTTCATAACAGGATTAAATACAACTTTCGCACAAGACGGCTGGCTAAACATCTTAAAAGAAGGCGGAAATAACAAAGGAATAAAATGCACGCAAGCCATTCAGAATGCTATAGAAAAAGCATCTAAAAACGGCGGAGGAACCATCTTTTTCCCTGCGGGAGAATATTTAACAGGAGCTCTAACATTAAGAAGCAACATTACCATTCACTTAGATTCTGGAGCGCTTTTAAAGTTTTCAGAGAATTTTGATGATTTTCTGCCTTACGTAGAAATGCGTTACGAAGGAATTGTAATGAAGAGTTTTCAGCCCTTATTTTATGCAAAAGATGTAGAAAATATTACCATCACAGGAAGAGGAATAATTGACGGACAAGGAAAAGCATGGTGGAATGAAGTGTACCGAATTGAAACTGCAAAAGAACCACTTCCTCCAACCAAATACCAAACCATGTGGGAAGAACAAAACAAAGGCCTTTACACAGAACCATATTATAAAAGAACGGTTGATAAAAAGTTTTTCAGACCATCTTTTTTCCAAGCTTACAACTGCAAAAATATTTTAATTGAAGGTGTAACCTTTAAAAACTCACCTTTCTGGACAATCAACCCAGAATTTTGTGATAATGTAACTGTTACAGGAATTTCGATTTTTAATCCACATTCGCCAAATACAGACGGAATTAATCCTTCTTCTTGTACAAATGTCCATATTTCAAACTGCCATATCAGTGTTGGCGACGACTGTATTACAATAAAATCAGGTAGAGACGGCGACGGACGTAAATATGGAAAAGCAACAGAAAATGTTACCATTACAAACTGCACCATGTTAAGCGGTCACGGAGGTGTGGTTATTGGTAGCGAAATGTCGGGCGGAATCAAAAAAATAACGATTTCAAACTGTGTTTTTGACGGAACAGATCGTGGAATCCGCATTAAATCGGCTCGCGGAAGAGGGGGAGTTGTTGAAGATATTCGTGTCGATAATATTGTCATGAAAAACATCAAAGAAGAAGCCATCGTATTGAGTCTTTTCTATGATAAAGGAACTGCCGTTGAACCTGTTACGGAGAAAACGCCGATTTTCAGAAACATTCATATGAGTAACATTACGGCTTCAAACGTAAACAAAGCTGGACAGATTCTTGGAATTACAGAAATGCCAATCCAAAACATCACTTTTTCCAACATCAATATGGACGGAAAAGAAGGTTTTACGGTAAACACGGCAACAGACGTAGAATTTCACGACGTAAAAGTAAACGCAACTGTAGGTTCATCGTTCAAAATCTCAGATTCGAAAAATGTGATTTTAGACAATGTTGGATCTTCAACAGCGATAAAAGGAGTTCCGGTTATCAAATTAGATAACGTTTCAAATACGTTGATTAATAATAATTTTCCCTTCAATCCAACTGATATTTTTATCGAAGCTAATGGAAAAGACACTAAAAATATTTTCCTGAAAAACAATATGTTCAACAATGTAACAACTACTATTAAAAAGGGAAAAGATTTAGATAAAAAAGCAATTACAGAATAAAATCGAGGAGTCAACTTTGTCAAAGTTTCGAACTTTGACAAAGTTTAAACGCAACATAAAATGAAAAAAATATTCATCATACTAACCCTTTCGCTTTTTGCTGTAAGTTATTCGCAGAAAAAGAAAGATTTATATCTTTTTACGTCATTTAGAGAACCCGCAACAGAAGGTTTATATTTGGCGTACAGCGAAGACGGTTACAACTGGAAAGGATTAGAAGGATCATTTTTAAAACCAGAAATTGGAGCCAGTAAAATCATGCGTGACCCGTCAATCACAAAAGGAGCAGACGGAACCTATCACATGGTTTGGACAACCGATTGGAAAGGCGGAAACGGTTTTGGTTACGCAAGTTCAAAAGACTTAATTCATTGGTCAGAACAGCAATATATTCCCGTGATGAAAAACGAACCAGAAGTCGTAAACGTTTGGGCTCCCGAGATTTTTTATGATGATGTAAAAAAGGAATACGTAATCATTTGGGCATCAACAATTCCATTCCGATTTGAAAAGGGAGTGGAAGACGAGAAAAACAATCATAGAATGTATTACGTAACGACAAAAGATTTTAAGACGTTTTCGGATACCGAATTATATTATGATCCAGGTTTCAGTGTAATTGATTGTGTGATTGTCAAAAAAGGAAAGAAAGATTATGTTTTGGTTTTGAAAGACAACACAAGACCCATGCGAAATATAAAAGTAGCTTTCGGGAAATCACCTTTGGGACCGTTTGAAAAACCTTCAAAACCGTTGACAGAATATTTGTCAGAAGGCCCGACAGTAGTGAAAGTGGATAAAAACTGGTTGTTGTATTATGATAATTACGGTTCAAAAAATTATAAAGCGTTAAGTACAACAGATTTTGTTCATTTTGAAGATGTATCCTCCAAAATAAGCCTTCCCGAAGGACACAAACACGGAACGATTACAACAATCTCTGAAGACGTTTTAAAGGGATTAATTGAAAAGAAATAGTTAGAAAAATTTCACGCAGATCTAAAAATGATTTAAGCAGATCAAGCAGATTTTTTAATTTTTTTAAATCAAAAAGATTAAAATTAAATCTGCGCAAATCAGCCAAAATCTGCAAAATCTGCGTGAAACAAAAAAATAATAAAATGATTGCTTTCCAAAACATAAAAACCAACATCATCAGAACAGCTACAATTCTTCTAGCTTGTACCGCTGTAAATGCACAAAACGACACGGTGCGTTATGTTGGCAAAACACTTTCAAACATCGATTATCATCACGGACAGTTGAGTCCAGCCGTTGGAGTTCACGCTACACAAATCATGCGTGCAAGCCGTGAACATCCTGAAAAAGCAGATGGTTTTGGCTGGACATACAATCATCAGCCGATGATGGCGTATTGGAACAATACTTTTTATCTACACTATTTAAGCGATCCTTCGGGTGAACATATTCCGCCGAGCCAAACTTTATTAATGACTTCGAAAGACGGTGTAACGTGGACAAAACCAGAAGTAATTTTTCCAATTTACCGCATTCCAGACGGATGGAAAAAAGAAGGAGTTGAAGGCGTTGCCAAAAATCTGGATGCGATTATGCATCAAAGAATGGGCTTTTATACATCAAAAGACAATCGCCTTTTTGCCTTGGCATATTACGGAATCGCGATGGATGAAAAAGACGATCCAAACGACGGAAAAGGAATTGGACGTGTCATTCGTGAAATCAAGAAAGACGGAAGTTTCGGCGAAATCTATTTCATTAGATACAATAAAACCTGGGATAAAACGAAATCGAAATTCCTATTTTATACCGCATCAAAAGACAAAGGTTTGAAAAAAGCCTGCGAAGAAATTTTATCAGAACCTTTGGTTTTACAGCAATGGGTGGAAGAAGCTGATCGTGACGATGAATTGATTCCGTTGCAAAAACCTTACAAAGCGTTTAGTTATTACCATTTACCAAACGGAAATGTTGTCGGTTTATGGAAACATGCGTTAACTTCCATCAGCAGAGACGGTGGAAAATCTTGGGATTATATGCCATTGCGTGCTCCAGGATTTGTTAACAGCAATGCTAAAATCTGGGGGCAAAAAACATCAGACAATCGTTATGCAACGCTTTATAATCCGTCAGAATATCGTTGGCCATTAGCGATTTCAACGAGTGATGATGGTTTAAATTATAAAGACTTATTATTGGTTCACGGAGAAGTAAGTCCGATGCGTTACGGTGGAAACTATAAATCTGCCGGCCCTCAATACGTTCGCGGAATTACAGAAAAGAACGGAACTCCACCAGACGGAAAAATCTGGGTAGGTTACAGCATGAATAAAGAAGATATTTGGGTGGCGTCGATTCCGGTTCCAGTAACTTCTGTTGTGACAGAAAATGTAAATGATGTTTTCAATACTCTTCCAAACGGACAAGAATTGAAATTTTGGAACACCTACGATTTGTCATGGGCATCGACAAAAATCGAAAAGAAAGCTGATGGTAAAAAATGGCTGACGTTGAGAGATCAGGATTATTTTGATTATTCTCGTGCGGAAAGGGTAATTCCTTTCGCCTCAAAAATGGAAGCCGTTTTCACAGTAAAACCAGAACAAAACAATCATGGATTATTGCAGATTGAATTTCAAAATAAGCAAGGTTTGCCATCGGTAAGATTAATTTTTGATTCGGATGGAGAATTAAAGGTAAAAAATGGTGCCCGTTTGAGTTCGATTACAAAGTACGAAGCAAACAAAGCATATACAATCACTGTTAAATTAGATGCTAAAAACCGTCAGTATACTATAAAAGTAAACGATGGAAAAGAATCAACAAAGATATTTTATGCGCCAACAGACGGTTTCGAGCGAATTATGTTCCGCACAGGAGAACAAAGACATTCGCCAGATGCGGACACAGCGCCAGACACAGACGATTACGATGATCTGCCTCAAACAGGAAAATTAATTCCAGAGGCAGTATTCAATATCGAATCTTTGATTACTAGAAAGTTGTAAAGAAAAAATAGCCACAACCCGAGCGATAGCGAACGAGCGAAGCAATTCACGAATTATTTTATAAACGTTGCGTAATTTTTGCCACAGATTAAAATGATTAACACAGATTATAATCCATTTAATCCTTTAATCTGTGGCAGAAAAAATTAGAGAAATAAAATGCAAAAGAATAATTAGAGAAAATTCGTGAATTCGTGGCAAAAAAAAATATACAAAGTGAAGTTTTTTAAAAGCATATTATTAGCCGTTTGTCTTCTAGTGACTGTAGTTTCTAAAGGACAAATTCTGCCTGTACGTTTAACAACAGAAATGGCTGAAAATCCATTAGCAGTTGTCGAGAATCAGCCAAAATTAAGCTGGCAATTGGTTTCAAAAGAATCTGATGCATCGCAAGTTGCTTATTTGATTTTAGTAGCTTCATCAGAAGAAAAATTAAATAATGACGACGGAGATATTTGGAACAGCGGAAGAGTAAATACCGACAAAAACCTGCATATAGTTTATAGCGGAAAACCATTAAAAAGCGAAACCAAATATTTCTGGAAAGTCAAAGTTTGGAACCAATCGGGAAAAGTTTCAAAATGGAGCAGAAACGCTTCGTTCAGAACGGCGCCGTTGGAATCAGATTTAAATCCAACTTGGATTGGCGCGATTACCAAAGCCGATAGTCATTTGCCAGAAGGAAGAACATATCATACAGCCACTTTCAACAGAGAAAAAAAGATGTCCTTTATCAATGCTTCCGATTCTCTGGCGCGTAGAAGTATTATGCTTCGCAAACCTTTCGAAGTAGAAAAAGCAGTTAAAGAAGCTGTTGTTTATATTTCAGGTTTAGGACATTATGAATTAACCATCAACGGAAAAAAAGTGGGTAACAGCCAGTTTGCGCCTTTGTGGACCGATTACGATAAAACGGTTAATTACAATGTTTACGAATTAAGTCCAAAAGAATTTCAAAAAGGCGATAACGTAATTGGCGTTCTTTTAGGAAACGGAATGTACAATACGCTTGCTGAGAGATATACCAAATTCTTTGTAAGTTTTGGTCCGCCAACTTTATTTTTTAAAATGAAAATCAAATATAACGATGGTTCAGAAGAAATTATAAAGTCTGATAGAACTTGGAAATACAGTAAAAGTCCGATTACCTATAATAGTATTTTTGGAGGAGAAGATTACAATGCCAATTTAGAGCAAAAAGATTGGAATCGTAAAGGATACAAAGATAGAGATTGGAAAAAAGTAGTTATTCAGGAAGCACCAAAAGGAGTTTTAAGACCGCAAACTGCACCGCCAGTTACGATTCAGAAACAATATGAGGTTAAAACGGTAAAAGAGCTAAAACCAAATTTTTATGTTTTTGATATGGGACAAAATCTTTCGGGATTTCCAACCATAAAAGTAAAAGGGAAAAGAGGGCAAACGATTCGTGTTTGGGTGGCTGAAGGATTAAATGAAGAAGGCACAATTGCACAGGGAAGATCTGGAAAACCTTATTATTACGATTACACTTTAAAGGGTGATGGAGTGGAAGAATGGACGCCAAAATTCAGTTTCTATGGTTATCAATATGTTCAAATTGAAAATATAAATTATAAAGAAGATAAGAATAAAGAGTTTCCAACTTTGGTTGATTTGAAATCGAATTTCATTTACAATTCGGCAGGAGAAGCAGGAAGTTTTTCGTGTTCAAATGAAATTTTCAATAAAACGCACGAACTGATTAACAACTCTATAAAAAGTAATTTTCAAAGCGTTTTTACCGATTGTCCGCAACGTGAAAAGTTAGGCTGGCTAGAAGAAATTCAGTTAAATGGTCCAGGTTTAATGTTTAATTACAATCTTCAGAATTTCCTTCCCGCAACCATGCAGAATATTTCTGATTCACAACGTGATAACGGTTTAATTCCGACAATTGTTCCTGAATATGTAATCTTTGGAGGCGATTTTACCGATTCTCCAGAATGGGGAGTTACAGGCGTGATTTTGCCTTGGATGTATTATGAATATTACGGAGATGTCTCATTATTAGAGAAATATTATCCAATAATGAAAAAGTACGTCGATTATTTAGGAACGAAAGCGACAAACAACATCGTTTCTCACGGATTGGGCGATTGGTACGATTATGGAACACATCCTGCAGGATATTCTAAAAATAGTCCGATTGCACTTTCTGCGACTTCTCATTATTATTATGGAGCGTATTTAACGGCTAAAGCAGGGAAATTATTAGGAAAAACTGAAGATTTTGAAAAATACAATGCATTGGCTTTGGATATTAAAACTGCTTTTAACAAAGAATTTTTCAATGAAGAAACCAAACAATACGGAACCAATAGTCAGTTTAGCAACGCTGTTCCAATTTTTATGGATATTGTAGAACCGCAATATAAAGAAGCAGTAATGCAAAATCTTTTAGCGGATATCAAAGAAAAAGGAGACCGTTTGACAACGGGAGATGTTGGAAATCGCTATTTATTCCAGACTCTGGCACAAAACGGCGAAAACGAAACGATGTATAAAATGCATAATCATTACGATGCACCGGGTTATGGTTTTCAGATTAAATTTGGCTTGACCACTTTAACGGAACAATGGGATCCGAGAAAAGGAAATTCATGGAATCACTTTATGTTAGGTCAAATCGAAGAATGGTTTTACCAAAGTTTAGCGGGAATCAAATCGGATCCTGAAAAACCAGGTTTCAAACATTTCTTTATTCAGCCAGAAGCGGTAGGCGATATGACTTTCGCGAAAGCAGACTACCAATCGGTTTACGGAAAAATTGCTTCTTCATGGGAAAAGAAAGACGGCAAATTTATTTTAACGGTTCAGATTCCGGTAAATACGACAGCAACAATAAAATTGCCGGTTGCTAAAAATTCAGAAATAAAAATGGATGGTAAAAGATTTAAGGTAGGTTTTGATGAAAAAGCACAAAAGCCTGTTTTAGAATTAGGATCGGGAATTTATACAATAGAATGTCAATTGTAGTTATGAGTTATGAGTTCTAATTAAACCCGAAAAAAAATCAAGAAAATCAATTGCCTCCTGCTTTAGCTGGAGGTTCAAAATAAGACAAGTCAAAAGGCTTTAGCCAAATGTGAAAGTTCGGCTAAAGCCAATTTTAAAAAATCAATTTATTCCCTCCAGCTAAAGCAGGAGGCAATTCAAAAAATGTGTTGAATTATATCAAAATGAAAAAAATAAAATACATCTTCTTAGTTTCCATTTTTGCTTTGACATTTGCCAATGCACAAAGCACTTCTGACACTAATTTTAGAAAGCCAGTATCAGAAACACTGAAAAAAATAGAAACTCTTTTTAACGTAACGATCAACGACGACAGAGGTTTATTAAAAGGAAAAGAACTGGATTATGCCGATTGGAGAATTGAACCTGGAAATCTGCCACTTTCGCTGACTAATATTTTAGCGCCGTTTGAATTGATGTATTTTAAACAACCCGATGGAACCTACATCATACGCAAGTATGAAAACCATAAAGTTTCGGTAGATAAAGGAAAAGAACGTTTGTTTTACTTAGAAAGCCTTTACTCGACGAAAGAACAATGGGAGAAACGCAAAACGGAGTTAAAAGCTTGTATGATTGCATCATTTGGTTTGGATAAGGCACCCCCAATGCCCAAGTCTAAACCACTTTTAACTCCAAAAAGAATTTACAAAGACTACAGTGTAGAAAATATTGCTTTGGAAATTCTTCCCGGAGTTTATGCAACAGGATCGATTTACAAACCATATCCGTTTAATAAAAAGTCGGCTGTAATTATTACGCCAGACGGCCATTTCGGTGACGGAAGATACAGAAAAGACGAGCAGTACCGTTGTGCCATGATGGCCAAAATGGGCGCAATTGTAGTCGGTTACGATTTATTTGCGTGGGGAGAATCGTTATTGCAGTTTCCAGAAGAAACGCACAGAAACAGCATCGCATCGACAGTCCAATTGTTGACAGGAATTCGTTTATTAGATTATTTATCAACCGTAAAAAATGCCGACATGTCAAGAGTTGGCGTTACTGGTGGCTCAGGCGGAGGTTCGCACACAATGTTTTTATCGGCGATTGATGATCGTGTGAAAGTTTCAGCTCCGGTTGTAATGGTTTCGTCACATTTTTCAGGCGGTTGCCCTTGCGAAAGCGGACGCGGAATTCACTTGTGCGGAAACGGAACTAACAATGCCGAAATCTCAGCTATGATGGCACCAAAACCGCAATTGATTGTTTCGGATGGAAAAGACTGGACATTGGCGGTTCCGGAACTGGAATTTCCTTTTATCCAAAGAACATACGAATTGTACGGAAAGAAAGATTTAGTAGAGAATGCGCATTTTGCCAAAGAAGGTCATGATTTCGGAATTTCAAAACGCATGGCTTTGTATCCGTTTATGGCGAAATATTTAAATTTAGATTTGAATAAAGTAAAGGACGACAAAGGCGAAATCGATGAATCGACTTGCGTAATTGAACCAAAAGAAAAGCTGTTTGTTTTTGGAGATAAAGGAGAAAAACTGCCGAAAAATGCTCTAAAAGACATCAACAAATTATATGAAATGTTCGGAGAAAAAAATCTGAAGGTTTACGAGGTTAAGAAGTAATAGAGTTTGCCACAAATTTCACGAATTGGCACGAATTATTTTTTTGCCACAGATTGCACAGATTAAAAGGATTTTTTTATCTCCTTAATCTGCAACCCGAGCGATAGCGAACAGGCGAAGCAAATCTGCGGGAGTAAAATTTTTTCACGCAGATTTTGCAGATTTTGCAGATTTTTAATCAGTGAAAATCCTTTTAATCTGTGGCAAAATAAATTAGAGCAATTGAAATAAAAATTTAAAAAAGAAATTAGTGCCAATTCGTGTAATTCGTGGCGAAAAAAAAAATATAATATGAAGTTAAAAATTAAAATAACGGCAATCTGTTTTGGTATTTTTTCCATAACTGCAACAGCTCAAAGCGACCTAAAATTATGGTACGATAAACCCGCATCCATCTGGAACGAAGCTTTGCCTTTAGGAAACGGACGTTTGGGCGCAATGGTTTTTGGTGATCCAGCAGTAGAACGTTTGCAACTGAACGAAGAGACCATTTGGGCAGGTTCACCAAACAGCAACGCACATTCAAAATCAATAAAAGCATTGCCAATTGTTCGTCAGTTAATTTTTGATGGGAAATTTGATGAAGCCCAGGATTTGGCAACGCAGGATATCATGTCGCAAACCAATGACGGAATGCCATATCAGACTTTCGGAAGCGTTTACATTTCATTCAACGGACATCAAAAATATACCGATTATTATCGTGATTTAGACATCAGTAATGCAACGGCAAAAGTAAAATACAAAGTAAACGGCGTTGAATTTACAAGAGAAATTCTAACTGCATTTTCAGATCAGGTTATTGTGGTAAAACTTTCTGCAAGTCAGCCTGGACAGATTACATGTAACGTTTTCATGAACAGCCCAATTGATAAAACAGTTGCTTCAACTGAAGGAAACCAGATCATACTTTCGGGAGTTGGAACTAATTTTGAAGGCGTAAAAGGAAAAGTAAAATTCCAAGGCAGACTAACAGCTAAAAATAAAGGTGGCCAAATCGATGCCAGCAACGGCGTTTTAAGTGTCATCAAAGCTGATGAAGTGACTTTATACATTTCGATTGCAACCAATTTCAAAAACTATCAGGACATTTCTGGTGATGAAATTGCGAAAAGTAAAGACTATTTAGCGAAAGCGGAAACAAAAGATTTTGAAACCATAAAGAAAGCCCATGTTGATTATTACCAAAAATTCTTCAACAGAGTGGCGTTAGATTTAGGTTCAAATGAATTGACAAAGAAACCAACAAACGAAAGAATCAGAGATTTCTCGAAACAATTTGATCCGCAGTTGGCTTCGTTGTATTTCCAATTTGGACGTTATCTTTTAATTTCGAGTTCACAACCAGGTGGCCAGCCAGCCAATTTACAAGGAATCTGGAATGATATGGTAACTCCGCCTTGGGACAGTAAATACACCACAAACATCAATGCCGAAATGAATTACTGGCCGGCACAGGTAACCAACTTGCAGGAAATGCACGAACCTTTTGTGCAAATGGCAAAAGAATTAGCCGTGACAGGTGCAGAAACAGCGAGAATGATGTACAATGCAAGCGGTTGGGTTTTGCACCACAATACCGATATTTGGCGTGTAACCGCTCCAGTCGATTCTGCTGCTTCGGGAATGTGGCCGACGGGAGGTGCTTGGGTTTGTCAGGATTTATGGGAAAGATATTTATATACTGGTGATAAAAAATATCTAGCAGAAATTTATCCAATCATGAAAGGCGCTGCCGATTTCTTTTTAGATTTCATGATTGTGGATCCGAACACAGGATATTTGGTGGTTGTTCCATCAAGTTCTCCTGAAAATACACATGCAGGCGGAACTGGAAAAGCGACTATCGCATCTGGAACTACGATGGATAATCAGCTGGTTTTTGATTTGTTTACGCATGTTATGGAAGCTTCTGCTTTGGTTTCTCCTGATGCTGCTTATGTGAAAAAAGTGAGTGATGCTTTGGCAAAAATGCCTCCGATGAAAGTCGGAAAACACAGTCAGTTGCAAGAATGGCAAGACGATTGGGACAATCCGAAAGACAATCACAGACACGTTTCACATTTATACGGATTGTATCCAAGTAATCAGATTTCACCAATTAAAACACCTGAATTATTTGAAGCGGCTAAACAATCGTTGATTTACAGAACAGACGAATCTACAGGCTGGTCTATGGGATGGAAAGTCAATTTATGGGCGAGATTATTAGATGGAAATCATGCTTATAAATTGATTCAGGATCAATTGCATTTAGTTACAGCAGATCAAAGAAAAGGCGGAGGAACGTATCCGAATATGTTAGATGCACATCAGCCTTTTCAAATTGATGGAAATTTTGGATGTACAGCCGGTTTTGCCGAAATGTTAATGCAGAGTCAGGAAGATGCGATTCATCTATTGCCAGCTTTACCAACGGTTTGGAAAGACGGAAGCATAAAAGGTTTAGTTGCAAGAGGCGGTTTTGTAATCGATATGACTTGGAAAAACAATAAAGTTTCGAAGTTGAAAATCTATTCAAAAATTGGAGGAAACTGCCGATTGAAAGTTGAAAATACGTTAAGTGGTTCTTCAATCAAAAAAGCAAAAGGGAAAAATTCAAATCCGTTATTTTACAATGTGGAAGTGAAGAAACCGATTATTTCTAATGAAGCGAAATTGCCTAAAGTGCAATTGCCGAATTATACTATTTATGATGTGAATATGAAAGCGGGGCAGACGTATACTTTTTCGGGGAATTAAAATTATTTTAAAACCATATAAGTGATATAAGAAAATATAAAGTAAAACTTAATTGAACTTATATTACTTACATGGTTTAACTTTAAAAAGATTGAATTTTAAATGTTGACAAATTTCAAACATAAAATAATAACACTATCAATTGTAATTGCATGCATAAACAGCAGTTGCAAATCTGGTGTCGACCATTCTCAAAAGGGAAAATCAGCTGTTTTAAAAGAAAAAAACTTCAAACATTATGTGGATTATTTCAACACGATGGAAGATGAAAACCTAAAATTTGCGATTCCAAATGACAGTGCATGGGCGTGGATGGAGAAGAACATTCCGTTGTTTGAATGTCCACAGCAGAATTTTGAGGAAATTTATTATTTCAGATGGTGGAGCGTTCGTAAGCATATCAAAAATACACCGCAGGGATTTGCAATTACAGAGTTTTTGGTAGACCGTTCGTATGCCGATAAATACAATATGATTAGTTGTGCTTTGGGACATCATATCAACGAATTCAGATGGGTTCATGATTCGAAATACATTGAGCAGGATGTGAAACTTTGGTATAGAGGAAATGATGGAAAACCAATGAACAAATTGTATAAATTCAGCAGTTGGACAGCCGATGCATTGTACAATCGTTATTTGGTGAATAAGGATGAAAAATTCTTATTGGATTTGTATCCAGACATGGTTACTGATTATGCCGTTTGGGAAAAAGACCGTCAGCGTAAAGATGGTTTGTTTTGGCAGCACGATGTAAAAGATGGAATGGAAGAATCCTTGAGTGGCGGGCGCAAAGTACAAAATGCAAGACCAACGATAAACAGTTATATGTATGGAAATGCTGTAGCAATTTCTAAAATGGCTGAAATGAAAGGCGATAAAGAAGTAGAAGCAAAATTCAAAGCAAAAGCTGATGTTTTGCAAAAATTAGTGGAGACTAAGTTATGGAATCAGAAAAGCGATTTTTTTGAAACTTTAACAGAAAAAGATACTTTAGCACAAGTTCGAGAAGCAATCGGATTTATTCCTTGGTATTTTAATCTTCCAGAGCAAAACAAAGGATTTGAAAAAGCTTGGGAGCAGATTAAGGATGAAAAAGGATTTTCGGCTCCGTTTGGTTTGACAACAGCAGAAAGAAGAAGTCCAAGATTTAGAACACACGGAACAGGAACCTGCGAATGGGACGGTGCGATTTGGCCATTTGCAAGTTCGCAGACGCTAACGGCTTTGGCGAATGTTTTAAATAATTACAATCAGAATTTTGTAGCAAAACCTGATTATTTCAAACAGATGGAATTGTACGTTCAGTCGCAATATTACAGAGGGAAACCTTATCTTGGCGAGTATTTGGACGAAACAACAGGCTATTGGTTAATGGGAGACAGAGAAAGAAGCCGTTATTATAACCATTCCACTTTCAATGACTTAGTGATTATGGGTTTGGTTGGTTTACGTCCGAGAGCTGATGAAAAGATTGAAGTAAATCCGTTGATTCCACAAGAAAAATGGGATTGGTTTTGTCTGGATAATGTTCTATATCATGGCAATATTATTACCATTCTTTGGGATAAAACAGGAGAAAAATATAAGAAAGGAAAAGGTTTTAGAATCTTTAAAAACGGAAAAGAAATTGCAGTTTCTGATAAATTAGAGAAGTTAGTTTCTGAATAATTTTAAACCTAACAGTTTTTAAATCTTGTCAGGTTTAGCAGATAAAATTGATTTAGTTAAGAATAAAATTTGGAGAAAACAGTATTAAACTATTCAATCAAAGGTGGTGTATTTCATATTATATGGAATATGGTATTTGTGGTTTTAGGTATTTACTTTTTATCACTTATAAATGTTGAAAAATTTACATTTAAATTTAGCAATTTAGTATTACCGATTGTTGCCGTTTTATTTATCATCGTTTATGGAAAAAAAGCGGTAATGACGCTCTTTAATTTTCATAAAAAAATAATATTCTCACAAGAAGGATTAGAACTTAATGAGATTTTTTATGAATGGAAAGATGTTGTATTTTCAAGAGTTATTGCGAAAACAGAACATACGGCAAAGTACAATTTGAGCTACAAGGAGTTTTACCTCACTTTTGTTTATAAGCAGAAAACCATCGAAATAAAAATAGATGATTACAATGTATCTGAAAATGAAATTAAGGAACTTGTAAAAAAATATACTCCAAAGTTTACACCAAGCACTATGAGCGAAAATAAAGCAGTTTACCAACCTATACATGGTTTTGACCAGATCATCACTCTAGATGAATATTACGATCTTGAATATGAGGAATCTGAAGAAGCAATTAAAGACATTCAGAAATTGGCGGTAAAAGATCTAGAGTCAGTAAAGCGCTTTTGTGAAAACAATATTTATGCACAGCCTGATAAAGTTAGATTTGTCTACTATGCATTGAGTGAGGATGAAGATCTTGATAAATGGGCAGATTTTCTTTCAGATGAATTCAGAAGGGTTTACCAAATAGGATTAGAGCAAAATAAAGTTAAGGAACTTTCTTCTGTTATTAATGAAATTATAGTAGAGACAATAGATTCCTATCCTGCAGAAAGGGTTAGAGAAATACTATTAAAGGGTTTAGATCATAAAGAATTTGAAACTCGTTTGAATGCTTTGGAATTTCTTCCTGATTGGATTGATGAACAGGTTTTAAAGGCTAATCCATCTATAGTATCGAAACTGAGACAAAAACTGAAAGATCCTGAGTGGAAGATACGCTGGGAAACAAGTAAGTTATTAGAACAAAATAAAATTGCTTTTGAGAGTTTAAGCACATTGGATAAATTAAGACGATTTATAAAACCTTAATATTCGTAGAATTGTTCTCATTTTTGTCATTTCGACGAAGGAGAAATCTTCGCAAGAAGCTCGACAAAGATTGGATTATTGTTACCGAGTTACTTGCGAAGATTTCTCCTTCGTCGAAATGACAATACTTTGTCTATAGATAGAAAACAAAAAAGACCTAACAGGTTTTTGAAACTTGTTAAGAAAAAATATAATACCATGAAAAAGTTTTTTTTACATCTTACCTTAATCATTTCACTTTTCACAATTTCGGCGAAAGCCCAAAACAAAATAAGTGTAAGTGATTTAAAATGCGAAATGCTAACGAATCCAGAAGGGATTGATGTTTTAGAGCCAAGATTGAGCTGGAAAATAAAAGCAGACATAAATGATGTAAAACAAACTCATTATCAAATTTTAGCTTCCTCGTCTTTAGAAAAATTAAATGCTGGAAACGCAGATTTATGGGATAGCGGAAAAGTACAAAGTGACGCTTCTGTCAATGTAATTTATAACGGAAAAAAACTAAAAGATAGACAGGACGTTTATTGGAAAGTAACGGTTTTTACCAACAAAGGCGAGGCTCAATCAAAAGAAACAGCACATTTCAGTATCGGAATTTTGACTTATGCTGATTGGAAATCAACACGATGGATTGGGTATGAAAAAACGTCGAAGGGAGATAGTATTTCGCAGTATTCGCGATTATCAGCCAGATATTTAAGAAAAGAAATCGACTTAAAAAAGAAAGTCAAAAACGCCAAGGTTTATATCATGGGAATGGGCTTGTACGAGCTATACATTAACGGAAATAAAATTGGCGATCAGGTTTTGGCGCCCGTTCCTACGGATTATACCAAGAATGTAAAATACAATGTTTTTGATGTGACTTCGCAATTGCAGGAAGGAAAAAATGCGTTGGGAACGATTTTAGGAAACGGACGTTTTTTTACCATGCGTCAGGATTATAAACCTTATAAAATCAAAACTTTTGGTTATCCGAAAATGGCTTTGCAATTATTTGTAGAATATACAGATGGAAGCAAAGACATAATCAGAACAGATGATACATGGAAAATCACAACTGACGGTCCGATTTTATCCAACAACGAATACGATGGAGAGGAATACGACGCTCGCAAAGAAATGAAAGGCTGGAACACTGTGAATTTTGATGATAAAAAATGGCTTTCAGCAGAATATGTTCAAGAACCAGGCGGATTCTACGAAGGACAGATGTCGGCGAATATGAAAATTAAACGTGAAGTAAAACCGATTTCAATCAAACAAACAGCAAAAGGAACTTATATCTTAGATATGGGGCAAAATATGGTGGGCTGGTTGCAATTAAAAGTAAAAGGAAATGCCGGCGACAAAATCACGATGAAATTTGCTGAATCTTTACAGCCAGATGGTTCGTTATATATTGCGAATTTACGTGATGCCAAAACAACTGATATTTATACTTTAAAAGGCGAAGGTGAAGAAATTTGGGAACCACGTTTTATTTTTCACGGTTTCAGATTTGTAGAAATTTCGGGTTTCAAATCCAAACCAACTTTGGAAAATTTTGTTGGGAAAGTAGTTTACGATGATATTCAGACTATAGGAACTTTCGATTCTTCGAACCCAATTATGAATCAGATTTTTAAAAATGCATGGTGGGGAATTAGTGGAAATTATAAAGGAATGCCAATTGATTGTCCGCAGAGAAATGAGCGTCAGCCTTGGTTGGGAGACAGAACAACGGGAGCTTACGGAGAAAGTTTCTTATTTGATAATCAGACATTATATGCAAAATGGTTAGATGATATTAAAAATGCACAAACTATTGACGGCGGAATTCCAGATGTGGCACCAGCTTTCTGGCGTTATTATGGAGATAATGTAACTTGGCCGGGAACGTATATTACCGTTGCTGATATGTTGTATCAACAATTTGGTGATAAAAAAGTAGTGGAAAAACAATATCCGTCTATGAAAAAATGGATGGATTATATGGAAGAAAACTATCTGGTTGATGATATCATGACCAAAGATAAATACGGCGATTGGTGCGTTCCGCCAGAGTCGTTGGAATTAATTCGTTCCAAAGATCCTTCTCGTTTAACAGATGGCGAATTGATTTCGAGTGCCTTTTATTATCAGCTTCTAAATATCATGAAAAAGTTTGCTGTGATTGCCAATTCGCAAAATGATATTAAACATTATGATGAATTAGCTTCAAGAATAAAAAAAGCATTCAACGCTAAATATTTTAATGCATCCAAAAACAATTACGGCAATAATACCGTAACAGCCAATTTACTGCCTTTGACTTTCGGACTGGTTCCAGAAGAATTACAGCAAAAAGTCTTCGAAAATCTGGTACACGAAGTGGAAGTAACTAAAAACGGTCACGTAAGTACAGGAGTTATTGGAACGCAGTTTTTAATGCGAACACTGACTAATTTTGGGCGCGGTGATTTGGCTTTCAAACTGGCTTCAAACAAAACCTATCCAAGCTGGGGTTATATGATCGAAAATGGCGCAACAACCATTTGGGAACTTTGGAACGGAAATACTGCCGATCCTGCAATGAACTCGCAAAATCATGTGATGCTTTTAGGCGATTTATTGATTTGGTATTACGAAAATATGGCTGGAATCAAAAGCAATCCTGAAACTCCGGGCTTCAAACAAATTATTATGAAACCAGATTTTAATGCGGGATTGACTTATGTAAATGCGTCTTACGAATCAATTTACGGAATGATTAAAAGTGATTGGAAAAAGGATAAAAAAGCTTTGGTTTGGAATATTACTATTCCTGCTAATACAACGGCTGTAGTATATCTTCCTGCTATTGATGTTTCATCAATCTCGATTAATAAACAAAAGTTGGATAAAACTTCTTATACCCATTCAATAGAAAAAAATAAAACAGTTGTGACACTTTCGTCAGGAAATTATACGATAAACGTTAAATAATCTGCATTTTTAATAATTCGGGACAGTACAGGATACATTGTTAATTTTTTGGTGTTATTTTTACACTTATTAAATATTTTTACCTAAAAAAATGTTAGGTATGTATTTATAGTCAGAAAAAATAATTCATAATTTAATTAAGAATGAAGGTAACAAAATTAGCATTTGTCTTGTTTGGACTTTTCCTTTTAGGAAGTTGTAAATCGGCTTTAGAGAAAAAGACTTGGAAAGAAGGAATTTTAGTAGATCAATTTATTTACGATAAAGCGCCTTATCCGTCTTGCCACGCCGTTACAATTGTCGAAGCTACAAATGGTGATTTAGTTGCTTCATGGTTTGGAGGCACGCACGAAAGAAATCCTGACGTTTGCATTTATGTAGCCATCAAACCAAAAGGAAGCGATACTTGGAACGAAGGTGTAAAAGTTGCCGACGGAGTAATGAAAGAAGGCCCAAGATTGCCAACTTGGAACCCTGTTTTATATCAAATTCCGGGAGGCGATTTAATGTTATTCTACAAAATAGGACCAAAACCATCAGAATGGTGGGGCGTAATAAGAACTTCATCTGATGGTGGAAAAACTTGGTCTGAGGCTCAAAAAATGCCGGATGGTTTCTTAGGGCCAATCAAAAATAAACCAGTTTTATTAAGCAACGGGACTTTATTATGTCCGTCAAGTATCGAAGGCGATGGCTGGAGATTGCGTATGGAATCTACTCCAGATTTCGGAAAAACCTGGGTAATGGGCGATACACTTCCAAGAGGAAAACAAAAAATCAATGCGATTCAGCCAAGTATTTTGTTTCATAAAGACGGAAGTATTCAGGCTATCGGAAGAACTAGAAACAGAGCGATTTTCAGCACATTTTCAAAAGATAATGGAAAAACTTGGTCGGATGTAGAGTTAATCGGACTTCCAAATAACAATTCAGGAACTGATGCTGTAACGCTTAAAGACGGCAGACATTTGTTAGTATACAATCACGTTCTTCCTCCAGGAAAAGAAGCAAAAGGACCAAGAACACCTTTAAACGTTTCCGTTTCAAAAGACGGAATTAACTGGAATGCCGCTTTGGTTTTAGAAGATTCAAAAATCAGTCAATATTCTTATCCTTCGATGATTCAAAGTTCAGACGGAATGGTGCATATCGTGTACACTTGGAGAAGAGAAAAACTGAAATATGTAAAAATTGATCCAAGCAAATTAGTGGCACTTCCAATCAAAAACGGAATCTGGCCGGGCGACGAAGGAAAAGTAGTTACAGTGGTAAAAGCCGAAGAAGAGTAATAAAGATATAGCCACAGATTAAAAGGATTAAATGGATTAAAAAAATCTGCTCAATCTGCCAAATCTGCGTAAAAAAAAACTCTCGCAGATTTGGCAGATTATGGAGATTGATTAGAAAAAAATCATTTTAATCCTTTAATCTGTGGCAAAAAAAATATAACCATGAAATCTAAAAGAAATTTATTTATTGCGCTACTTGTTGTTCTATCAACAACATTTAATAGCTGTGTAACTGCTCAGTCTTCAAACAAAAAACAAAAATACAAAGTGGCGGTTTGTGACTGGATGATTTTAAAAAGACAAAAATTAGGCGCTTTTGGTTTAGCAGCTGAAATAAAAGCGGATGGAATCGAACTAGATATGGGAGGTTTAGGAAATAGACCAACTTTTGATAGTAAATTGGGTGACCCAGTTGAAAGACAAAAATTCTTAGATAAATCAAAAGAAACTGGAGTTGGAATCAGTTCAATTGCGATGTCGGGATTTTATGCACAGTCTTTTGCCACAAGAGAAATCACACCTATGATTACAGATTGTATTCAGGCAATGAAAAACATGAAAGTAAAAGTGGCGTATCTTCCATTAGGAACTCAAACCGATTTAGTTAAGAATCCAGAATTGCGTCCAGAAGTGATTAAAAGACTGCAATGGGCAGGAAAAGAAGTGGGTAAAATAGGCGGCATTATCGCAATTGAAACTTCATTGAGTGCTACAGAAGAGAAAAAGCTTTTAGATGAAGTCGGCTCAAAATATATTAAAAGCTCTTTCAATTTTGCGAATGCTTTAGATAATAAAAGAGATATTTCATCAGAACTAAAAATATTAGGGAAGAAATATTTAGCGCAGATTCACGCTTCGAATACCGATCAGTTTTGGTTAGAAAATGACAAAGCTATTGACATGCTAAAAATCAAACAAACTTTGGACGAAATGAAATGGAGCGGATGGCTGATTGTAGAGCGTTCTCGCGACGTAACGCAAGTTCATAATGTTAAAGCCAATTACGGAGCAAATGTGGCTTATTTGAAGAAGATTTTTCAGGATTAATTTTTTAGCCACAGATTAAAAGGATTAAAATGATTTTTTAAATCTGTGGTAATCTTTTTAATCTGTGGCAAAAGAATCAATAGAAAATCTGCCAAATCTGCTGAATCTGCGTGAAAAAATTATCTCTCGCAGATTCAGCATATCTAGCAGATTATTTTTAGAATGAATACCCAAAAACAGCATACTATGAAATATTTACAATTACTTTTTTTATGTCTTTACGTCTCTTTCGCGACAGCGCAGAACATCACTGTTGTGAGTGATCCGAGTTCGCCGAGAGCAAAATTTGGAGCAGAGAAATTATCAGAAACCCTTTCAGCAAAAGGGTTCAGCGTAACTTCTTCTGATAAATTCAAAAAATCAAAAGATAAAGTAATTGTAATTGGAGAAAAAGGAACCGATTTCTGGAAAAAAAATGCTAAAAGTGCTAAAATTGATGATAGCAAATTAAACAAGAAAGAAGGTTTTCAGATTCGTACTCAAAATAATGTAATTTACATTGAAGGAACAGATGCTTCAGGAGCTTTGTATGGTGCTTTGGAAGTAACAGATAAACTTAAAGCTTCAGGAAAACTTCCTTCAGAAATCAATATTGACGACAGTCCGGAAATGGTTTTGAGAGGAGCTTGCATCGGAATGCAGAAACCGGTTTATCTTCCAGGACGAGATGTTTACGAATATCCATATACACCAGAAACTTTTCCGTGGTTTTATGATAAAGCACTTTGGATTAAATATTTAGATATGCTGGTAGAAAACCGCATGAACTCTTTGTATTTATGGAACGGACACCCATTTGCTTCTTTAGTGAAATTAAAAGACTATCCGTTTGCGGTTGAGGTAAGCGATGAAGATTTCAAGAAGAACGAGGAAATCTATAAATTCTTAACAGTTGAAGCCAATAAACGTGGAATCTGGGTCATTCAGATGTTTTATAATATTATTGTCTCTAAGCCTTTTGCAGAGCATTACAATATTAAAACACAAGATCGTTCAAGACCTATTACGCCTTTATTGTCTGATTATACTAGAAAATCTATCGCCGCTTTTATCGAAAAATATCCAAATGTTGGATTAATGGTTTGTTTGGGAGAAGCAATCAATACGGTTGATGATGACGTGGAATGGTTTACTAAAACTATTATTCCAGGTGTTCGTGATGGATTGCAAGCATTAGGAAAAACTGAAGAACCGCCAATTATTCTTCGTTCTCACGATACAGACGGACCTTTGGTTATGGAAAAATCACTTCCATTATATAAAAATTTATATACAGAAAGTAAATATACAGGAGAATCTTTAACGACTTACACGCCAGGCGGACCTTGGGGAGAAACGCACAAACAATTGAGTGCTCTGAAATCAATTCACATTGAAAACGTTCATATTTTGGCTAATTTAGAACCTTTTAGATATGGTTCGCCAGATTTTATTCAGAAAACAGTAAAAGCGATGCATAGTGTTCATGGCGCAAATGCACTGCATTTATATCCGCAGGCATCTTATTGGGATTGGCCCTATTCGGCAGATAAAACGAAATCAGGAGAACGTTTATTAGAAATGGATCGCGACTGGATTTGGTACAAAGCTTGGGCAAGATATGCTTGGGATAGCAAAAGAGATAGAAATGAAGAAGTTAAATATTGGGATAATGATTTAGCTGCGAAATTTGGAACTTCTCAAGAAGCAGCAAACAGTATTTTAAAAGCTTACGAAGAAACAGGAGAAATTGCTCCAAAAACCTTAAGACGTTTCGGAATTACAGAAGGAAACCGTCAAACTTTATTGTTAGGAATGTTCGAAAGTCAGTTGGTAAATCCATCCAAATGGAGAGTATATCCTGGATTCCACGAATCTTGCGGGCCAGCGGGTGAATTGCTTTTGGAATATGCTAAAAAAGAGTGGAATAAAGAACAGCATTCTGGCGAGCTTCCTACCCAAATTATTGCTGAAATTACAGAACACGGAAGATTAGCGGTTGAAGCAATAGATAAAGCCGAAGCTAGCGTAACCAAAGATAAAGAAGAATTTGCACGTCTTAAAAATGACATTCATGCCTACAAAGCGTTTGCCGATTTCTTCTCAGAAAAAGTAAAAGCAGCGTTATTGGTTTTAAGATATAGTTATTCAAATGACATTACCGATTTAGATAAAGCTTTGCCTCATTTAGAAAAGAGCATTGAGTATTATGAGTTATTGGTAAACTTGACAAAAGACACATATTACTATGCCAACAGTATGCAAACAGCGCAGCGCCGAATTCCGATTGGTGGAGACGACGGAAATAACAAAACTTGGGCAGAATTATTACCACATTACGAGCGTGAATTATCGAATTTTAAAAGAAATTTAGAAAAGCTAAAAGCATCAAAAGATGGTAAAATAGAAACTAAAGAAGGAAAACCTTGGAAAACGGCAGAAGTAACTTTCATCGATGAAAAACCGGGAACTTATTTAGTAAAAACTGGAACAAAAGTTTATGGAACAGATATTTCTGAGTTAACTAAAGTTGCTCCTGAACTTCAAAATCTTAGAGGATATTCGTTTGTAGAAAACGATCAAAACGAAAAAGGAACCCATTTGAAGTTTAGAAACACAAAAGCGGTTAAATTAGTAGTTGGTTATTTCAATTCAGATCAGAAGCGATTTTTATTACCGCCAAGTTTAGAAACTGATGCTGCTGGAAATGCGCATGGTCAAGCCGAAGTAGTTCTGGCAAGTGCAATGAATTTAAAAGATTTACCACGTGTAAATATTCATACCTATACTTTCCAACCAGGAGAGAATAAATTAGATTTAGGAAAAGGAAAAGTATTAATTTTAGGTTTCATCGACGCAGATCAAACCATAACACCACGTGATGTAGGATATATCGATGCAGGAGAAAAAGCAGCTATTGATTGGTTGTTTTATTAATTTGCGTTCCTGCAAGGTTTTCAAAACCTTGTAGGTATAATAAAGTTTAGAATTAAAAAAATAATTTGGGCGTGTCCCTCCGGGTCGGGCTTTCGGCTATATCTTTTATTCCGCTCCGCTACATAAAAGGATACCGCCTCAATCCCTCACGCGAACTCGTAATTAATTTAGACCTAACAGCTTTTTAAAACTTGTCAGGTCTGTGTTAAAGAAACATATACGTTTCCTGCAAGGTTTTCAAAACCTTGTAGGTATCTAAAATGAACGTTAAAAAGTTAAACCTACAAGGTTTTGAAAACCTTGCAGGAAATAGAAAATATGAATAGAATAGTTTTTTTTATTTTTTGTTTTTTTTCAAGTCTTTGCTTTGTTTGGAGTCAGAGCAAAGATTCAGGGAAGTTTCGTAAAGAAATTTCACTGAATTCGTCTTGGGAAACCGTAATACTGGATAATCTTCCGCTGAAAGAAGAAGATTTTGTAGAAAATCTAGAAACTGATTCCAATTGGCAGAAGGTTAGTGTGCCTCACAATTGGGATCAGTATTATGGTTTCAGAAGAACAAAACATGGAAATTTGCACGGTACTGTTTGGTACAAAAAAACGCTTAAACTAGATAAGAAAGGCAGTTTAAAACAGCATTTTCTTTATTTTGAAGGTGTAAGTTCTTATGCAACAGTTTGGGTAAATGGCAAAAAAGTTGGCGAACATAAAGGCGGAAGAACCACTTTTACTTTAGACATTACCAAAGCGGTTTCTTTCGATAAAGAAAACATCATTTTAGTAAAAGCTTCACATCCATCATTTATAGCCGATCTACCTTGGGTTTGTGGAGGCTGTTCGGGAGAATGGGGATTTTCGGAAGGTTCACAGCCAATGGGAATTTTCAGACCAGTTTCTTTGGTAATTACAAACAATGTTAGAATTCAGCCGTTCGGTGTTCATATTTGGAACGATAAATCAGTTTCCAAACAAAAAGCGATTCTTCATACCACTACAGAAATCAAGAATTACAGTATTTCACAACGAAACTTAACTGTCGAAAATATTCTTTTGGATGCTTCAGGAAAGAAAGTTGTTATTACAAAAAGTGATAACAAAATCAATTCGGGAGAAACAAAGGAAATAGCACTGACACTTCCTGAGATTCAGAATCCGAAATTATGGTCGCCATCCAATCCTTACTTGTATAAATTGGTGACTTCGGTTTATGAAAACGGAAAAATAATCGATCAATTAAAAACTTCATACGGAATTCGCTGGGTAAGTTGGCCGGTTAGTCGAGACGGAAAAGACAATCGTTTTTTTATCAATGATGAACCTGTTTTTATAAACGGAGTCTGCGAATACGAACATTTGATTGGAAAAAGCCATTCGTTTTCAGATGAAATGATTCATTCCCGAATCGAACAAATCAAAGCAGGTGGATTCAATGCTTTTAGAGAAGCGCATCAGCCTCATAATTTATTGTATCAAAAAGAACTGGACGAAAACGGAATCCTGTTTTGGAGTCAGTTTTCTGCACATATTTGGTACGATACACCAGAATTCAAAGAAAACTTCAAAACCTTATTACGAGAATGGATTAAAGAGCGCAGAAATAGTCCATCTGTTGTGATGTGGGGATTGCAGAACGAAAGTACAATTCCGAAGGAATTTGCAGAAGAATGCACACAGATTATCCGAGAAATGGATCCGTTATCAGCTTCGCAAAGAATCGTAACAACTTGTAACGGTGGAGAAGGAACAGATTGGAATGTAGTTCAAAACTGGTCAGGAACGTATGGCGGAGATCCGTTAAAGTATCATTTAGAAATGACTACGCAGTTATTAAACGGAGAATACGGCGCTTGGCGTTCAGCCGATTTACACACCGAAGGCGAGTTTGACCAAAAGGGAACTTTAAGCGAAAACCGTTTTTCTCAATTAATGGAAATTAAAGTTAGAGAAGCCGAATTGGTAAAAGATAAAATTGCGGGACAATTCAACTGGCTTTTTGCTTCGCACGAAAATCCGGGAAGAGTGCAGAACGGAGAAGGTTTTAGAGACATTGACAAAGTCGGTCCAGTAAATTACAAAGGTCTTTTTACCATTTGGGGCGAGCCTTTAGATGCGTTTTATATGTACCGAGCAAATTATGTTTCGAACAAAACCAATCCGATGGTGTATATCGTTTCGCATACTTGGCCAAGCCGTTGGGAAAAGCCGGGAATCAAAAACGGAATCGATATTTACTCGAATTGTGATGAAGTAGAATTGTTTAATGATGTCAATAAAGTTTCACTTGGAAAATTAAAAAATCCAGGAATCGGACAGCATTTTCAATTTAATAATGTCAACATTCAGTACAATGTTTTATATGCCGTTGGTTATGTAAACGGAAAAGCAGTTGCTAAAGATTATATTGTTTTAAATAATCTTCCGAAGGCACCAAATTTTGAAACTTTAATAACTAGTAAAGCAGATATTACAAAAGCAAAAAGCGGTTATAATTATATTTACAGAGTAAATTGTGGAGGTTCTGAATTGACAGATTCTGCTGGAAATACTTGGTTTACCGATACACATAAAAATGGACAAAATAGTTGGGGTTCGTTATCGTGGACAGATAATTTTGAAAAATTGCCCGACTTTTTCGCCAGTCAAAGAAAAACTTTCGACCCAATAAACGGAACAAAAGATCCTGAGTTATTTCAAAGTTTTAGATACGGAGTTGATAAACTGCGTTACGAATTTCCTGCACCAGACGGGGAATATTTAGTCGAATTATATTTCACAGAACCTTGGTACGGAACTGGTGGCGGAATGGATTGCAAAGGCTGGCGATTGTTTGACGTAGCAATTAATGATAATGTTGTTTTAAAAGATTTCGATATTTGGGCAGAAGCCAGACATGATAATGCTTTGAAGAAAACATTCAGAGTAAAAAGTACAAACGGAAAAATTGTGATTTCATTTCCAAATGTAAAAGCTTCACAAGCGATTATTTCTGCGATTGCGATTGCAACAAAAGATATTCATGCAAGGCCTGCGGAGGAATCACCAAAAAATATTCAGAATGTAAGTTTGAATTCTAAAAATGATTTTAAAATTGCTTCATGGCTAGATATTAATTTGAAGCAATTTTCAAACTCAGATGTGAGTTTTACCGAATTGCCTTCGGAGGTTTTTGGAGCAGATTATCTACAGTTTTCAGATGTAAATATACCTTCTGGAAATTTCGATTTATTGAAAGATTCGAATGTCTATGTAATTATTTCTGTATTTGAGCCAGTTCCTGATTGGTTGAAAGGCTTTACCAAATTGGAAGAAAAAGCTAAAAATAGTTTGAATTTCTCTTTTGATGTTTATAAAAAAGAAATTAAAAAAACGGGTAAAGTTGAATTTGGTAAAGCAGGGTCACATTTTACAATTGCAGTTGTTCCAACTTACGATATGGGCGAGAAAGATGATTCTAGACCTATCGTAATCATTGAAGCTGAAAAAACAAAAACAACAGGAACTGGAATTGAAAAAGGAAATTTCAAAAAAGCCGATTATGTTGAGTTTACTAAGAAAACAAATAATAGTATCGAATTTGAAGTAAAACCAGGAGTTGCGGGAATTTATTTAATGCGTTTTCGTTTTATGAATCGAAACGAAACGCCATTAAAAGTGAAATTCAAAATGGAAGATGCCTACGGAATTTTAATGCGAAATGATACAATTGAGTTTTTTCCATCACCTGAAAAATGGAAAATTTTGAATACGACTTCAGGTGGTTATATTAACGCAGGAACGTATAAAATTACATTGGAAGGTGATGATTTGAAGGGATTAATGTTGGATAATTTCGAGTTTCAGTGATTTTTTGAGGTTCAAAGGTTCAAAGGGACAAAGGTTTAAACGTTCGTTAACGAATTTGATTGTAGAGACGCACTGCAGTGCGTCTACGTTCCAATTGTCCATACGTTGTGTTAGACGCACAGCAGTGCGTCTCTACAGAAAAATACGATTAGAATAAAAAACATATTTATGATTAAACATAAAAACATATTTCAAAAAATTACAATTGCCTTATTGTTTTCAGTATCAGTTTTTGCACAAAAGCAAGCCAGAATTATAGAAGATTTCAATAAAAATTGGAACTTCAAATTAGGAGATTATCCTGAAGCAATAAATGCCAATTTCAATGCATCAGATTGGAGAACACTTCAATTACCGCACGATTGGAGTATTGAAGGCGCTTTTGATAAGGATGCCAAAACCAAGCAAGCACAAGGATTTTTACCGGCTGGAAAAGGCTGGTATCGTAAAGTTTTTACTATTTCTGCGAACTGGAAAAACAAAACTATTTCAATTGAATTTGATGGTGTTTTTAAGAACAGTGAAGTTTTCATAAACGGAAAATCATTAGGAATTCGTCCAAATGGTTATATTTCTTTTGGATATGACTTAACGCAATATTTAAAGTTTGGACAATCAAATACAATTGCTGTAAAAGTTGATAATGATGCACAACCGAATTCAAGATGGTACACAGGTTCTGGGATTTATAGAAATGTGCGTTTGGTTGCCAGTGAAAAACTGCATGTAGGGAAATGGGGAACTTTTGTAACGACTCCAGAAGTTTCAGCAGAAAAATCAAAGATACATCTGGAAGTTACGATTGATAATGATAATGCTGTTGCAAAAGAATTTAAACTGGTTACTTCGATTGTAAATGCAGAAAATAAAGAAGTAGCCAATTTTACATCAACAGAAAAAATTGGCGCTAAAACCTCAGAAAAAAAGGTTCATGATTTGGTTTTGAATCAGCCGAAATTATGGAGTACAGAGAATCCATATTTGTATAAAGTGATTACCAAAGTTTACGAGAAATCGAAATTGGTTGATAATTATGAAACGCCGCTTGGTTTTAGATTTTTCAATTTCGATTCAGAAAAGGGATTTTCTTTAAACGGTGTTCCAACTAAAATATATGGAGTTTGTTTGCATCACGATAACGGTGCTTTGGGTGCAGTAGAAAACATTCATGCTGTTAGAAGAAAACTGATTCTGATGAAAGAAATGGGAGCAAATGCGATCAGGATGTCTCACAATCCGCATTCTTTAGAAATGATGCAATTATGCGACGAAATGGGATTTATTGTTCAGGATGAAGCTTTTGACGTTTGGAAGAAGAAAAAAGTGACCAACGATTACCACAAAGATTGGGACGAATGGCACAAACAAGATTTAGAAGATTTTATCAAAAGAGATCGCAATCACCCGTCGGTTATGATGTGGAGTATTGGAAACGAAATTAGAGAACAGTTCGATTCGACTGGAATTGCGATTACAAGAGAATTGGCGAAAATTGTAAAATCATTAGATACGACTCGTCCTGTAACTTCGGCTTTGACTGAAAATGTAATCGAAAAGAATTTTATTTATCAATCTGGAGCTTTGGATCTTTTGGGTTTCAATTACAAACATGAAGATTATAAAGATTTCCCAACTAAATTTAAAGGACAGAAAATATTAGCTTCAGAAAGTGTTTCGGCTTTAGAAACTCGTGGACATTACGATCAATCGGATGTTATTAAAGCGTGGCCAACCAAATACGGAGCTCTATTTGATGGAAATGCAGATTGGACGGTTTCGGCTTACGATCAGGTAAAATCGTATTGGGGAGCTACGCACGAAGAAAACTGGAAAACGATTAAAAGTCAGGATTTCATGGCGGGAACTTTTATCTGGACAGGATTTGATTATATCGGAGAACCTGATCCGTATCCTTATCCTGCGAGAAGTTCGTATTTCGGAATCGTCGATTTAGCCGGACTTCCAAAAGATGTGTATTATATGTACCAAAGCGAATGGTCGAAAAAAACAGTCTTGCATATTTTACCGCATTGGAACTGGACAAAAGATCAGGAAATCAACGTTTGGGCATATTACAATAATGCCGATGAAGTAGAATTATTCTTAAACGGAAAATCGCTTGGCAAGAAATCAAAACAAAATGATGATTTGCATATTGAATGGAAAGTGAAGTATGAGCCGGGAACTTTAAAAGCTGTTTCAAGAAAATCAGGAAAAGTAGTTTTAGAAAAGGAAATCAAAACTGCGGGACAAGCTTCTAAAATTGATTTAAAAGTTGATAAAACCGCAATTAAAAATGATACTTACGATTTGGTTTATGTAACCGTTTCTATGTTGGATAAAGACGGAAACGTATTACCAAATGCTATGGATTTAATTAATTTTGAAGTAAATGGTGGAGGAAAACTAGTTGGTGTTGATAATGGTTATCAGGCCAATTTGGAGTCGTTTAAAGCAAATTCTTGTAAATTATTTAATGGAAAATGTGTTGTTATTATTCAGTCTAATGGAAAGGGCGGCAATATTCAGTTGAAAGCGACGGCTGCTGGTTTGCAAACTTCAAAGATTGAAGTTAAAGTAAATTAATCTCGCAAAGTCGCGGAGACGCAAAGTTTTTGAACCATATAAGTTATATAAGATAATTTAAGTTTTGACTTGTTTTACTTACATAACTTATATGGTTTATTTCTTTAAATAAACTTTGCGTCTCCGCGACTTTGCGAGATTCTTTATACATTTATAAAAAAAACAAATGGAACCAACTTTCTTTCCAGATCAATCAGAATTCAGAAAATGGCTTGAGAAAAACCACAAAAATGAAAAAGAGCTTTTGGTAGGTTTTTATAAAGTTACAAGCGGAAAGCCTTCGATAACTTGGCCAGAATCTGTTGATCAGGCGCTTTGTTTCGGCTGGATTGACGGCGTTCGAAAATCTATCGATAAGGACAGTTATACCATTCGTTTTACACCCAGAAAACCCTCTAGCATTTGGAGCGCGATCAATATTAAGAAAATGGAAGATTTAACTAAATCAGGATTGATGACCGATGCTGGTTTAAAAGCTTTTAGTTTTAGAACCGAAAATAAATCCAAAATATATTCGCATGAAAAAGAACCTGTACCGCTTTTGGAGGTTTATGAAAAACAGTTTAAAAGCAATATAACTGCTTGGGAATTTTTCGAGAAACAAGCGCCTTCCTACAAGAAAGTTATAATTCATTGGATTATGAGTGCCAAACAAGAAAAAACACAACTTTCAAGACTTGAAAAAACTATTGCAGAGAGCGAAAAACAGAAGAGAGTGCTATAAATATTTCGAATAAAATTGTTATTTTAGTGATCTGACTTTAAGTAAAATATGGAAAAAGAAAATACCACAACAATTAAAGGGGAAATTTTGCTGGGTATTATTTTTGCTCTCGAATTGTACGCCTTACCAACGCAGTTTTATTTATTATTACAAGGAGGTGAATTCACTTTTTTTAGTGCAGCAGTTCGTTTTTTTAGTTTTTTTACCATTACAACAAATACGATCGTTTTTCTTTGTACTGCTTTGTTATTGTTTGGTGGCAAAAGCAGGGCAAATGCTTTCTTTAGAAAGTGCACTACTATTACGGCCATTACAGTTTATATATTGATTGTCGGAATTGTTTTTAACTTACTGCTTCGCCCAACTCTCCATTTAGAAGGACATCATCTTATTGTAAGCGAAATTTTTCATACGGTTGTTCCCATTTTATTTTTGGTTTTCTGGCTGTTTTTTGTAAGTCCAGAAAAGATCTCTTTTAAAGTTATTTCGTCTTGGCTGATTTATCCAATTATCTACATCATTTACACGCTGTTTCACGGAATTGCAACCGAATTTTATCCGTATCCTTTTATAGACGCAACTAAATTAGGTTTTCAAACGGCAATTATAAACGGATTTTTCGTTTTGATCTCTTTTGTGGTTTTGTCTGCGATTTTGATTTCGATTTCAAAAATTAGGACTAAGAAGATTAGCTTGGAGGACTAAAATAAAATATTCAATCTTCTAGTTAGGAATTGACAAAAAGGAACTTTCTTCTTTCCTTCTTTCTCCTGAAATTTTTCTACAAACTTCCGATGGTATTAATTTAATAGATCAAAAATATCTTGATTTTTATGTCTAAACTTTACTTTTAGGTTGTAATTTATTGTTTTTAAAGTTATTAGGTATAAAAAATCATTGCCTGATATCCCGTTTTTACTGGTTCAACTAATAAATTAGTATAAATATTAATCAATTAGTTTTGCTACTAATTAATTAGTAGTTATATTTGTCAAAAGATTTCCACTATGATAAAATTAGCCAAACGAGAAGAACAGATTATGCAGGTTTTTTGGGATTTAAACAAAGCCTTCATCAGAGACATTATTCCATTGTTGCCAGATCCGAAACCACATTATAATAGTGTGGCGACGATTGTCAAAATATTAGAAGAAAAAGGATTTCTAAATCGGGAAACAATAGGGAATATGCATTGCTTTTTTCCAGTAATTCAAAGAGAAGAATATCAACAATTTGCGCTGAAAGATATTGTGAGTCAGTATTTTGATAATTCGTATCCACGAATGCTTGCCTTTTTTGCTAAAGAGCAAAAATTAACCGAAAATGAATTGGACGAAATTGTAAACATGATAAAAAAAGATTCTATATGATACCTTATATTCTATACACGGCGCTTATCCTTTTTGCTTGCCTGATGTTTTATAAACTGCTTTTGCAGAAAGAAACTTTTTATAATTTGAATAGATTTGTTTTGCTTGCCTGCATGCTAGTAGCTTTTACTTTGCCGTTGTTGCCTATTCCGCAGCAATTCTCCCTTCAAAAACAGAAAGAAACTGCAGCTATTCCTTCCATAAAAAAAACAGTTGCAAAAGAACCAACTGCTGAGCTGAAATCACTTTCTGTAAATGAAGTTTTAGTAAATGAAACAAAGCAACAATTTAATATGGCTTTGGTCCTGCAGTGGATAGTGTATTTGTACTGGTTTGGTGTCGTTGTTTTTGCGCTTAATTTTTTGATGCAAGCTGTCATATTATTTTACAGAGCGTACACATCAGAGATTATTCGGGATGGAAAATTTAGAATTGTTGAAATAACAGGCGATAAAGCACCTTGTTCTTTTGTTAATAATATTTTTATAAATCCTGAAAAATATGAATGGGAAACGTACAATCAGATTTTGCTGCATGAAAAAATTCACATTGAGCAAAAACATACTATTGATCTTTTGCTTGCAGAAATCGTACTTGTTTTTCAGTGGTTTAATCCTTTTGCTTGGCAATGGCGAAAAGCATTAGAAAGTAATCTTGAATTTTTGACTGATAACGAAATGCTACAACAAGGTAGCGTAGAAAAAGAAAGTTATCAATTTAGCCTGCTTAAAGTTGCGGCGCCACAATTTCCTTTGAGTCTTACAACTAACTATAATCAATCATTACTCAAAAAACGAATCATTATGATGAATTCAAAAAAATCAAACGTAAACACAACATGGAAATATTTTTTCCTGTTACCATTATTGGTATTGTTTGCCTGCCTTTTTAATCAACCGGCAGCGCAAAGTCAGACGCTAACTTCGAATCTTAAAAACGAAGGAACTAAAGCGAGTCCAAACACTCAAAAGGGTGATCAAACCGAAGGAAACTGGTTTGCAACAATCAAAGGCAATACGGTAGAAATGGAATTTAAAAACGACGAGAATAGCCATTCTACTCATACTTATGATATTAGCGAGTTTAGTGGATTATCAAAAGATAAACAAGGAACATTTTCTCTAACGCGTGAAGCGGGAACAATGAACTTTACCGGAAAATTTGAAGGAAATAGCGGAATGGGAACGTATAAGTTTGTTGGCAATAAAAATTTTGCCAAAGAAATGGCTGCACAAGGAATTACATTGGCAGATGATACAGATCTTATGGTTTTCTTTGCTGTAAATATAAAAACGTCGTATGTAAAAATGCTACATAAAAAAGGGTATAAAAATGTAGACAAAGAGCAATTAATTCCGTTGGCGGCTTTAAACGTAAGTGAAGATTATATTAATTCTATTAAAGATGCTGGAATTGGAAATATAGATGTTGAAACGCTGATTCCTTTTAAATCCTTAAACATTGATAAAGCTTTTATTGAAGATATTATTAAATCGGGTTATAAAAATGTTTCACCAGAAAATCTGATCGCTTTAAAATCTCAGAATATTGACGGAAAATATATTAACGATTATCGTTCTTCAGCAAAAACAAAAAAGAATGAAAATAGGGAAGAAGATGAGGACAATATTATTGCTTTCAAATCTTTAAATATAGATAAAGCTTTTATTGATTCATTCAAAAAAGCGGGCTATAATGATCTTTCAAACGATGATTTAATTGCTTTAAAATCTTTAAATGTAACTCCAGAATATGTTAATCAATTTGAAAAAGTAGGTTATAAAAACATTTCGTCTGAAAATCTAGTTGCTTTAAAATCTCAAAATATCACAGCAGATTTAATTAAGGAGTATAAGGATCTAGGGTTTTCAGATCTAGATTTAGATGATATTGTGGGGGCAAAAGCGGTTGGTGCAACGCCAACTTTCATTAAAGCTATGAGAGAAAAAGGACACAACTTTAAAGATATTGGAAAGTATATAGCTTTAAAAGCAGTTGTTGGCAACTAAGCTGATATTGCTTTTGATAGTTAAAGCAATACATTTTCTCTGTAAATAAAATATTCAAGTTGTAAGACTACAATCAAAATATACGAATAAAGCCCAAGTCTACAGATTTGGGCTTTATTTTTTAGACAACTTCAAAAACAGTTGTTTTAAAATAGTATGCCCAAACGAATTATTTAAATAAAACCATTTCATACCAAAATGCTGTAAAAAATGTTGTTGGTCGAAATTCTATTCGAAAGATTTCAATTTATACTACATTTATGCTTTATAGATTATTTTAAAGCAAATCAGTAATGAAAAAAATATTTCTTTCCTTATGTCTTTTGGGTATAATTTCTAGTGCTTCAAGTCAGGAATTGATGAATGCTCCAAAGCCTTTTGGACCACTTCCGACACAGAAACAAATTGATTGGCAAGAAATGGAATTTTATGCTTTTGTGCACTTTTCATTAAATACATTTACGAATAAAGAATGGGGATATGGAGACGAATCTCCAGAACTGTTTAATCCGTCGCAGTTAGACGTTCGCCAATGGGCGCGCGTGGTAAAAGAAGCCGGAATGAAAGGAATTATTCTAGTTGCCAAACATCATGACGGTTTCTGTTTATGGCCTTCAGCTTATACAGAGCGTTCAGTAAAAAATTCGCCTTGGGAAAACGGAAAAGGTGATTTGGTAAAAGAATTGGCTGCGGCTTGCAAAGAATACGATTTAAAATTAGGATTATACCTTTCGCCTTGGGATAGAAATCATCCGCAATACGGCAAACCTGAATATGTTACCTATTTCAGAAATCAGTTAAAAGAATTATTGACGAATTACGGAGATGTTTTCGAAATGTGGTTTGACGGAGCAAATGGCGGTGACGGTTATTATGGCGGCGCAAACGAAACTAGAAAAATCAATTCGCTTACGTATTATAACTGGGATGAAACTTATAAATTAATTTATGATATCGCACCAAAAACTTTAGTTTGGGGAGTTGGTCCATCTGAAGCACGATGGATTGGGAATGAAGATGGACGTGCAGGAAAAACTAATTGGTCGCTACTTCGTCAGAAAGATGAATTAGCAGGAAAAGTACATTATTCAGAATTTATGTCTGGACATGAAGACGGTGAAAAATGGGTTCCGGGAGAAGCCGACGTTTCAATAAGACCAGGATGGTTTTATCATTCAGTAGAAGACGATAAAGTGCGTTCGCTTGACGAAATGGTCGATATTTACTACGAATCGATTGGACGAAATGCTACTTTATTATTAAATCTTCCAGTTGATACTCGTGGTTTAGTTCATGAAAATGACGAAGCAAGATTGAAAGAACTGGTTGCCACAATTAAAGCCGATTTCAAAACAGAACTATTAGCAGGAACTCAGGTTCAGGCTTCAAACATTCGTGGAAACGATACTAATTTTGGTCCGCAAAATGTTATCGACGGAAATAAAAATACCTATTGGGCAACAGACGATAAAGTAAAACAAGCTACAGTTGAATTTACGTTTAAAAAGCCAACGACAATAAATAGAATTTTACTTCAAGAATATGTTAAATTGGGTCAGCGCGTAAAAGCGTTTTCTATTGAAGTAAAAGTTGATGGACAATGGAAAATCATTGCTAATGAAACTACAATTGGTTACAAAAGAATTTTGCGTTTAGATCGCGTTACAGCTTCTGCACTTAGAGTTAACGTTTTGGATGCAAAAGCTGGATTTGTAATTAGTACAATTGAAGCTTATAACGCGCCGACTTTTGTAAAAGAACCGCAGATTTTTAGAGATAAAAATGGTTTGGTTACGATTAAATCGGAAGAAGGAAATGCTATCTATTATACTTTGGATGGAAAAGCGCCTAATGAAAAAAGCACTTTATATAAAGCTCCATTCGTATATAATAAAGAAGTAGAAATTAAAGCTATTTCACGAAATACTAAGGAGAAAATCAATAGTGGCATAAAGTCGGCAAAATATGGAGTTTCTAAAGAGAAATGGAAAGTAATTTCGGTTTCAAGCGGTGATAGCAAATCGGTTGAAAGAATTATTGATGGCAATGTTAATACTGATTGGAGTTTTGGAAATGATGAAAACAAATTGCCACAAAGTGTTGTTATAGATATGGGAGAATTGATCAGTATTAAAGGTTTTACTTATACGCCGCAACAAGTTGGTAACAATTTAAATTTGATTTCAAATTATGAATTGTATACAAGTGTAGACAGTTTTTATTGGGACAAACAATCAGAAGGAGAATTTTCGAATATTAAACATAACCCAATTGAACAAGTAAAGAGTTTTGCTGCAGTAAAAGCAAGATTTTTGAAATTTGTCGCTACAGCTGCGGTAGGAAAAGTACAAACAGTTTCGATTGCTGAAATTGGTGTTGTGGAATAAAATACAGGTTTCCAAATTCATTCCTTAGGAATGTTTCATCGGTAGAATCAAATTTGTATTACGATTATATGTTCCGTAGGAACGTTTGATTAATAAAACGAGGTTACATTTCTATGAAATCAGGTGTTCCTACGGAACACAATGCAAAACAATATTTTTTTTCTACCGACCAGATATTCCTACGGAATATTGAAACATAATTCGTTTGCAGAAATGAATAAAACAAATCTGTGATTATCCGTGTTTTCGCAAAGCGAATCTGTTTTATCCGTGTACTATTTAATCAAAGAGGTTATCATTCTTATTTTGTCTTTTGCCGAAGCTTAGCCGTTATTAGTCGAATTTTTAATACGAGCGGATAATATAATTCTACTTTTATCTTGCGTTAATTAAAACAGCAAGAGTGGCATGATTAAAGAAGATATAGGTTTTAGAGAAGCAGGGAAATTTGAAGAGACTCGTTTTGAGAAAATTCACAATGTTATTTTCGAATCGTCGCAAGAAGCTTCTTTATTGGTCGCTCGTGAAATTGCCAATTTAATTCAGAGAAAGAATGAGCTGAATGAACCTTGCGTTTTAGGTTTGGCTACAGGTTCTTCGCCTATTAAAGTTTACGAAGAATTGGTGAGAATGCACAAAGAGGAAGGGCTTAGTTTTGAAAATGTAGTGACTTTCAACTTGGATGAATATTATCCGATGGATAAAAATGATATTCAGAGTTACTATCATTTTATGCATGAGCATTTATTTAATCATGTTAATATTCATCCAGAAAATATCAATATTCCAGACGGGCAGGTGAGTGCCGAGGAATTGCAGCAATATTGTATTGATTATGAGATGAAAATTATCTCTTACGGAGGATTAGATTTTCAGCTTTTAGGGATAGGAAGAACGGGACATATCGGGTTTAATGAACCTGGTTCTCATGTTAATTCAGGAACAAGAAGCATTACGCTTGATCATATTACGAGAGTTGACGCAGCTTCTTCTTTTTTAGGAATAGATAATGTTCCGAGAAAAGCTATTACGATGGGAATTGGAACCGTTAGAAATGCAAAAAGAATTGTTTTACTAGGTTGGGGAATTAGTAAAGCAGGAATTATAAAAAATACAATCGAAGGAGAAATTTCTTCGCAAGTGCCAGCTACGTATTTACAAGAGCACAACAACACAACATTTGTTCTAGATACAGAAGCTTCGTCTGAATTGACAAGAGTTAAAACGCCTTGGCTGGTTAAATCTTGTGTTTGGACAGATGAATTAAAATTAAAAGCGGTGGCTTGGTTAAGCGAACTGACTAAGAAAGCCTTCCTAAAACTGACAGATAAAGATTATAATGACAACGGAATGTCAAGTCTTTTGACTGAGGAAGGAACTGCATATGATTTGAACATTAAGATGTTTAATAAAATGCAGCAAACCATCACGGGATGGCCGGGCGGAAAACCCAATGCTGATGATACGTACAGACCGGAGCGTTCCACGCCGGAAAAGAAAAGAATTATCATTTTCAGCCCGCATCCAGATGATGATGTTATTTCGATGGGAGGAACTTTTGATCGTTTGATCGAGCAAGGACATGAAGTTCATGTGGCGTATCAGACATCTGGAAACATAGCCGTTTCAAATGATGAAGCTTTGAAGTTTGCAGAAATTTCTAAAGCATTGAATCCAGATTCAAGAATGTCTGATAAATTAATCGAATTTCTTCAGAACAGAACTGGTAATGAAATTGATTCACTTGAAGTAAGAAAATTAAAAGGACTAATTAGAAGAAGTGAATCTTTTGGAGCAACACGCTATTTAGGTTTGCCAGATTCTAATGTTCACTTTTTAGATCTTCCGTTTTACGAAACAGGAACAGTTAAAAAGAATAATCTTTCGGATGCAGATGTCGACATTATGTGCGATATCATTGAAAGAATAAAACCGCATCAAATTTATGCCGCTGGGGATTTAGCAGATCCGCACGGAACTCATAAAGTTTGTTTAGACAGTTTGTTTGAAGCGCTAAAAAGATTAAAACACAACGACTTTATGAACGATTGCTGGGTTTGGCTTTACAGAGGAGCTTGGCATGAATGGGAATCGTACCAAATTGACATGGCTGTACCAATGAGTCCTGACCAGGTTTTAAAGAAACGACATGCTATTTTTTATCACCAGTCTCAAAAAGACGGCGTTATGTTTCAAGGTGATGACAGCAGAGAGTTTTGGGTTCGAGTTGAAGACAGAAACAGATTGACTGCAGAGAAATATCACAACTTAGGATTGGCTGATTATTCGGCTATCGAAGCGTTTAAGCGTTATCATTTCTAAGAGCTTTTTGCAGCAATAAAGATAATAGACTATTTCATGGTTTATTTTGGTTAGTTACCTATAATTGAGAGAAAATGCAGCTGTGGTTGGCTGCATTTTCGTTTTTATATGGTTTTGAAGTAAAAAAAGTTATGGGTTATAAGTTATACGTTGAAGAAACTTTAATCTCAAACGTATAACTTATAACCCATAACGTATAACTTTTAACTTAAATAGAAGTAAAAAAGTTATGGGTTATACGTTATGCGTAAAAGAAACTATTATCTCAAACGTATGACGTATAACCCATGACGAATAACTTTTAACTTAAATAGAAGAATTAAAGTTATGGGTTATACGTTATACGTTATGCGTAAAAGAAACTTTAATCTCAAACGTATGACTTATAACCCATAACGAATAACTTTTAACTTAAATAGAAGAATTTAAAATTTTCTGTTTTACTTCGTCTATATAAGATCTTCCTATAACGTATCTTAAACCTTCAATTTCAATGCTGTTTCCTTCTACGGCATCAATTTTATCAATGGCAATTGTATAGGATCGGTGTATTCTGATGAAATCTCTTTCTGGAAGCAAGCTTGTAAAATCTGATAAAGTGCTGTGAATAATGAACTTTCCAGAAGTAGTGCTTATTTTTAAATAATCCTTTAAACTTTCAATTACTAGAATTTCGTTCAAGAAAATCTTCTTCATTTTTTTCTTGTCGATTTTAACGAAGATAAAAGGGTTTTCTTTGCTGTTTTCTTGCGGAAGTTTGCTCCCCGCATTATTAAGACGTTTGTTGATTTTGTTGACCGCTTTCATCAAACGCGGAAACTCAATTGGTTTTACCAGATAATCCAATACATCCAGTTCGTAAGTCTCAATTGCAAACTGATCGTAAGCACTTGTAATGATAAGCAACGGCGGATTTTCTAAACTTTTAATAAAATTAATACCGTCTAAAACAGGCATATTTATGTCCAGAAAAATTACATCTATGGTATTGTTTTTTAAGAAATTTAATCCTTCAATAGAATTACTAAATGTGTTTACTAATTCTAAATCCTCAATCTGTTCAATATAATTTTTAATAACGTTTATTGCCAATGGCTCATCATCGATAATTAAACACTTTATTTTCATTTCTAAATATTATTTTAGGCCGATATTTGGTTTTTTGTAGGTATAGTTTTCTAAACCGATAAAAGCTAGGGCTTAAGTGACTTTTATAACTAGTTTAACGACAAAAATATTCTTTTTATTTTTAAATGAAAGCTTATAGTCATTTTTATTATATCCTAATTCAAGTCTTTTCTTTACGTTTTCAATACCTATACCACTTGCCTTGTTAAAATTATCTTTATGTACGGTAAATTCGGGCATAGGGTTTGAAATTGTGAAATATAAAAAGTCTCCTTTTACTTTAAAGCGAATATCTATAAGTACATTTCCTGTGTTTTTGTTAACGCCATGTTTAAATGCATTTTCGACGAAAGTCAATAATAGAACAGGTGAGATTTCTTTATCGTGAATATCTCCCGAAATAGACATATCTACTTCCAAACGTTCTCCGTTTCTAATTCTTTCCAAATCAAGATAATTCTGAATGCATAAAATTTCATTCTCCAAAGACTGTTTCTTTTCTTTTGTTTCATAAAGCATATAACGCATTAATTCTGAAAGCTTCAAAACTATTTTTGGAGTTTTATTTGATTTTTCTACAGAAAGCGAATAGATATTATTTAAGGTATTGAAGAAAAAATGCGGTGAAATCTGAGTTTTTAGAAACAAAAGTTCCGTTTCCAGCTGAGATTTTTCCAAATCGGTTACACGTCTCTGTTCCTGCAAAAGATCCAGTGTGATTTTAATGGCAGTCACAAAAGTCATTACATACAATTCGCCCATCATCATATCTATTGTATAGTTTAATGTAAGCGTATTAATAGTCTGCGGACCTTCTGGCCAAACATTGTGTGTGATTAATAAATAAGTCAAGTTGAATTTTAAAACCACCATGACAAAAATCGCTGACAAAACGGTAACTATATATAGGAAGTATTTTTTTTTGTATACCAAATGAGGCATTAAAACCAAAATATTCAGATAACATAATGCCATGTGAATAGGGAATCCTAGTAAAGTGGTTTTTAATGAATAAACATAATCGTTAAAATAACTTCCCCATCGGAATGTATTGAACACAAAATATGTCAGCCAGAAGTAAACATGGTAGCGTACAGGTAAGCTGTAAGATTTGCTTGAGTTGAAAATCATAATCGTAGAAAAGAAATGTCGTTTGTTACTATTTTTTGATGTTTAGAGCTGTTTAAATGTCGTCCGTCTAAAAATATTTTGGTAAAAGTTGAATTTATCTAAATTTAAAGTTAAATTAATATTGTTTTGATATGAAGAAAATTACTCTGCTCTCTTTAACGGTAATTTTTGCTGCAAGTTGCAAAATAAATGTTGATAAAAACAAAGATCACAAAAGTTTTGCAACAAATTATGTAGACCCTTTTATTGGTACTGGTGGCCACGGACATACGTATCCTGGCGCAACAGTTCCTTTTGGGATGCTGCAAGTGAGTCCAGATAATGGAATTTCAAGCTGGGACTGGTGTTCAGGCTATCATTATTCTGACTCAATAGTTTCTGGGTTTAGTCATTTACACTTAAGCGGAACAGGAATCGGTGATTTGGCAGATATTTTATTTATGCCGACAAACAAAAAATTAGACTTAACCGCCAAAGCCGCTTCACGCGATTTCCTTCCGTATAAATCAAAATACAATCATGTTAACGAAAAAGCAACACCGGGTTCTTACCAAGTTTTTCTTGAGGATCCTAAGATCAATGTAGAATTAACTTCTACGCAAAGAACCGCATACCATAAGTATATCTATAATAATAACGACACACAATCTGTTGTTGTCGACTTAGGTTTTGCTATAAATTGGGACAAAGCAACAAAAACAGCTATCACAGTTGAAGATGAAAATACTATCAGCGGATACCGTTATAGTACAGGTTGGGCAAAAAATCAGAAAGTATATTTTGTTGCCAAATTTTCTAAGCCAATAACAGAATCTATTATCACAGCTGATAAAAAAGTAGTTTCTGGTCAAAGTGCTGAAGGCGAGAATACAGCTTTGCAATTATTCTTCGATTCTAAAAACTCTAAAGAATTAGGCGTAAAAGTGGCGCTTTCTTCTGTGAGTGTTGAAAATGCAAAAGGTAATTTAGATGCTGAAGGCTATAGTTTTGAGAAAGCAAAATCGGATGCCACTTTAGAATGGAATAAAGCTTTAAGTAAAATTAAAGTTGAAACTCCAATTGATTCTTTAAAAACAATTTTCTATACCGCTTTATATCATGCACAAGTTGCGCCTGTAACATATAGTGATAAAAACGGACAATTTAGAAGAGAAGACGATAAAATTATTACAGCTAAAGATTATACAGCATATTCTACATTATCACTTTGGGATACGTTTAGAGCAGAAAACCCATTGTTAACCATTTTAGAACCAACAAAAGTTTCAGATTTAGTGAGCTCAATGTTAGCCTATTATGAAACTAAAAAAATACTTCCGGTTTGGACATTATATGCTAACGAAACCAATACGATGACAGGATATCATTCGATTCCGGTTATTGTGGATGCTTACATGAAAGGTATTAAAGGTTTTGATGCCGAAAAAGCTTTTGAAGCGATGAAAGCAACCATGATGCAGGACGAACGCGGATTGAATTTCTACAAAAAGTACGGTTATATTCCGTATAACTTATTAGATGAATCAGTTACGATTACTTTAGAATATGCTTACGACGATTGGTGCGTGGCACAAATGGCAAAAGCATTAGGAAAAACTTCTGATTATGAGTTTTTCTCTAAACGTTCAAAAGCATACGAATATTTATTTGATTCGAAATCTGGTTTCATGAGAGGAAAATCGGAAGATGGAAAATCTTGGAACGAACCTTTCGATCCAAAACACTCGAATCACAGAGAACATACCGATTATACAGAGGGAAATGCTTGGCAGCACAGCTGGTTTGTGCCTCATAATGTAGATGATTTTATTAAACTTCACGGCGGAAATGACATTTTCACCAAACGTTTAGAGCAATTGTTTACAGAAAGTTCAGAGATTACAGGAAACAACGTTTCGGCAGATATTTCTGGTTTGATCGGACAATACGCGCACGGAAACGAACCAAGTCATCATATTGCTTATATGTTTAACCACGCCAAACAGCCTTGGAGAACACAATATTGGGTACGTCATATTTTAGATACGCAATATAATACGACAGCAAACGGTCTGAGTGGAAACGAAGACTGCGGACAAATGTCTGCCTGGTATGTATTCAGTTCAATGGGATTATATCCAATGAATCCAGCTTCAGGTGAATACGAAATTGGAAGTCCGATTTTTGAGAAATCAACCTTGAATCTTCCAAACGGAAAAACTTTTGTAATCGAAGCAGAAAATGTTTCAGAGAAGAATTTCTATATCCAATCAGCAACCTTAAACGGAAAAGCATTTAATAAAACAGCAATCTCTCACCAAGATATGCTAAACGGAGGTGTATTGCATTTTGTGATGGGAGCACAGCCAAATCAAAACTGGGGTTTAAACTAACTAATTCAAAAATAAATTATTAATGAACATTATTGACGTATCAATCATTTTAATCTATATCGTAATGTCGGTCGGTATAGGAATCTGGATTTCAAGAAAAGCATCTAAAGGTTTAGATGATTATTTCTTGGGAGGAAAATCTATCAAATGGTATTTTCTTGGTTTAAGTAACGGCTCTGGAATGTTTGATGTTTCGGGAACTTCCTGGATGATTGGCGTTTTATTTCTTTATGGAGTAAAAAGCTTCATGTTTATGTGGCTTTGGCCAATTTGGAATCAGATTTTCGTCATGATGTTCCTCGCAGTCTGGATCAGAAGATCAAAAGTAATGACAGGTTCTGAGTGGATTCTAACTCGTTTTGGAAGTGATAAAGCGGGGAAAGCATCGCATATTATTGTAGCCATTTTTGCAATTATTTCTACTATTGGTTTTATCGCTTATTTCTTCGTTGGAATTGGAAAATTTGTAACGATTATTCTTCCTTGGGATTTAACGGTTCACATGAATGGTTCTGTTTTCTTGACTTCAGAACAAGCTTATGCATTGTTAATCATTTTCTTAACGACAATTTATACGGTTAAAGGCGGAATGTTTTCTGTGGTTGCTACAGAAGTTGTACAATATATTATTATGATTGTTGCCGGAGTTTTAATCGCTGGTTATGCCTTCATTAATTATACTGATATTCAAATCAATTCGGTTATTACACCAGAATGGAAAAATGTTTTCTTCGGATGGGAATTTGAAACACAATGGAGCGATAAATTCGAAACTTTCAATAAATTAATTGATACAGAAGGTTACAAAATGTTTGGCGCTTTCATCGGAATGACCTTGTTCAAAGGATTCTTTGCCAGCGTTGCAGGACCAACTCCAAGTTATGATTTACAGCGTGTTCTTTCTACAAAATCGGTAAAAGAAGCGGCTTATATGAGTGGTTTTACCAACTTGATTTTATTCATTCCTAGATATTTATTAATCACGGGAATTGTGGTTATTGCTTTAGTGAATTTAGCGCCGGAATTAAATGTAAACGTAAATCTAACAGGAGCAGATTTAGAATTATTAATGCCAAAAGTGGTTAATCTTTATATTCCAGTGGGCATTAAAGGAATTCTTTTAGCGGGATTATTAGCGGCGTTCATGTCTGGATTTTCGGCTTTCGTAAATGCAGGACCAGCTTATATTGTAAATGATATTTATAAAAAATACTTTAAGCCAGTTGCTTCAAACAAACACTATATCAAAGTAAGTCAGATTTCTTCTTTCTTAGTGGTTGGTCTTGGAGTTTTCATGGGATTCTTTGCAGATTCGATCAACTCATTAACACTTTGGATTACAAGTGCTCTTTATGGAGGTTACGTTGCAGCTAACTTCCTCAAATGGATTTGGTGGCGTTTCAACGGATGGGGTTATTTCTGGGGAATGGTCGGAGGATTAATCGCTGCTTCTCTTCAATTTATTTTGGATCAAAACAAAGGAAATTTAGCAGCGGGAACATTCTTGCATGACCTTTCGCAAGTGCCATCGATTTACTTATTTCCATTAATTTTCGGAATGTCAATCTTAGGTTGTCTTTTAGGAACTTACCTAAGCAAACCAACCGATATGGAAGTTTTAAAATCTTTCTACAGCAATGTTAGACCGTGGGGATTTTGGACTCCGGTTTACAAAGAATTAAAAGCGGAAGATCAGTCTTTCCAAAAAAATAATGATTTCTATTTAGATATGATGAACTGTGTAATCGGAATTATTTGGCAGTCAAGCATGATTCTGCTTCCGATTTACTTTATTATCAGAGATTATCCGAAGGCCGGTGTTGCTTTAGCAGTGTTCTTAGTGACGACTACGGTATTGAAGTTTACTTGGCTGGATAGAGTTAGGAAGATTGAAGAGTAGATTTTAGAAGAAAGAAAATAGAAGCAAGAAGCAAGATTTTTGAGTTAAGAGTTTCCTCAAAGTTTGTCATTCCGAGGAACGAGGAATCACACTCGAAACTCTACAAAGATTGGCGACAAAGATTGCAACATAGCCCATAGTTTCAACTATGGGAACGCATAGGAAATCTACAAAGATTGGCGACATATATTGCGGAGCTTCTAGTGTGATCCTTCCTTCGTCAGGATGACAAAAAAGACGAATAAAAAAAACAAAAAACTAATAAATAAAAAAAAACAAAAAATGAGTACTATTCCTTGGCAAGACAGACCCGAAAACAGTAAAGATGTAATGTGGAGATATTCTGAGAATCCAATTATCGACAGATATTCGATTCCTTCATCAAACAGTATATTCAATAGTGCAGTTGTACCTTTTGGAGATGGATATGCTGGGGTTTTCAGATGTGATAACAAAGCAGTTCAGATGAATATTTTTGCTGGATTCAGTAAGGATGGTATCAATTGGGACATCAATCACGAGCCAATTGCAATGCAGTCTGGAAATACAGAAATGATCGAATCTGCTTATAAATACGATCCGCGTGTGGTTTGGATTGAAGACCGTTATTGGATTACTTGGTGTAATGGTTATAATGGCCCAACAATAGGTATTGGTTATACTTTCGATTTTAAAGAATTTTTCCAATGTGAAAATGCCTTTTTACCATTCAACAGAAACGGCGTTTTATTTCCACAAAAAATCAACGGTAAATATGCTATGTTAAGCCGTCCAAGTGATAACGGACATACGCCTTTTGGAGATATTTGGATCAGCTACAGCCCGGATATGAAATATTGGGGAGAACACAGATTGGTGATGAAACCTAGTCCGTTTGAGCAAAGCGCCTGGCAGTGTACAAAAGTGGGAGCAGGACCAATTCCAATCTTGACAGACGAAGGATGGTTAATGATTTACCATGGAGTTATCAATACTTGCAACGGTTTCCGTTATGCAATGGGTTCAGCACTTTTAGAGGTTGATTCGCCAGACCAAGTAAAATACAGAACACAGCCTTATTTATTAGGACCAGCTGAGACCTATGAAATGGTTGGTGATGTGCCAAACGTAGTTTTCCCATGTGCTGCTTTACATGATATTGAAGAAGATAAATTAGCAGTTTATTACGGTGCTGCAGATACTCACGTAGCTATCGCTTTCGGAAAATTAAGTGAAGTAATTGAGTTTACAAAAAATAATAGTTTATAATATCAAGATGCATAGTAGAAGTAATTTATTGTCCCTTGCCGTTTTTTTTGTTGGATTGATGAGTTATGCGCAATCTGAAAAACCGGTTACACCGAAAAGTTATATTGCCTATAAAACTTCAAAAGAAATTGTTATTGACGGAGACGGAGCAGATAAAGACTGGGAAAAAGCATCTTGGACAACTCCTTTTGTCGACATAGAAGGTGTTGAAACTCCAAAATACAAGACTCAGGTTAAGATGCTCTGGGACGATAATTACTACTATATTCTGGCAAAAATAGAGGAGCCTCACGTTTGGGCAAATCTAAGACAGCGTGACACTATTATTTTTTATAATAATGATTTTGAGATTTTTATTGATCCAGATAATGATACTCACAATTACTATGAATTAGAAATTAATGCCCTGAATACAGCTTGGGATTTATTCATCAATAAACCGTACCGAGAAAAAAACACCGTTTTAAACGACTGGAATATCGACGGATTAAAATCGGCGGTAAAAGTGGACGGAACTTTAAATAATGCTTCAGATATTGATAAAGGCTGGACATTAGAAATTGCAATTCCGTGGTCGGTTTATAAAACATCATATTTTGATGATATTGTTCCGAAAGATAAGTTTTGGAAAGTCAATTTCTCTCGTGTGAATTGGCAGCATTCTGTTGTTGATGGAAAATATGAACGCAAAAAAGATTCAGAAGGAAAGTTTCTCCCAGAATACAATTGGGTTTGGTCGCCTATGGGAGTGATAAATATGCATGAGCCCGAAAAATGGGCTTATGTATACTTCTCTTCAAAAGAAAGCGATGATAAATTTACAATTCCACAGGAAGAAAAAGTAAAATGGGAACTATATACATTGTACCGTGCTCAAAAGAGATATTTTGATAAAAATAAATCATGGGTAAAATCACTGCAAAGTATCAGTAAAAAAAATATAGTTGTTGATGGAAAAGTTTTAAAACCAGTTTTAGAAAATCATTCATCAGGATTTAATATCTTGGTAAAGAGTCCTTTTTCAAACAAAACCTTAATAATTAAAGAAGATGGTAAAATTATTACGAACGAATAAGCTGCAAAAACTATCAAAAGTTTTAGTGTTAGCGCTTTCGCTGAGTTTATTCTCGTGCGGACAAAAAGAAAATAAAGATCAGCAAAACGGTAAATTCACTTTTGGTGTTTGGACAACAGCTGACGCTAAAAAATCGGATGCAGATTATTCGAAAGAATTCAAAAAATATAAAGACGGCGGTATTGACGAAGTTTTAATTAACACGCAAACCGATCCGAAACTATTAGCAAGATTAGTTCCGCTTGCAAAAAAAGAAGGACTAAAAGTTCACGCTTGGATTATGGCCATGAATCGTCCAAACGATTCAGTTGCGTTACAGCATCCAGATTGGTATCAAGTAAGCAAAGAAGGAAAATCTTGTTTTGATAACCGTCCGTATGTAGATTATTACCAATGGCTTTGTCCAACTAAAGAAGAATCTAGAAATCACGTTTTAGGTTTAGTTGAAGGTTTAGCAAAAGTTGAAGGAATTGAAAGCGTACATTTAGATTACATTCGTTTTCCAGATATTTTTCTGCCAATCAGTTTATTGCCAAAATACAACTTGGTTCAAGATGTAGAATTACCACAATTTGATTTCTGTTATTGTGATGCCTGTGTAAGCAAATTCGAAAAAGAGCATCATAAAAATCCAAAAGAAAGCCACAATACTTCAATCGATATGGAATGGAAAAATTTCAGATTGAATGCAGTAAAAGCAGTGGTTGATGATGCGTATAAAATTGTTCACAAATACAATAAAAAATTAACAGCAGCAGTATTTCCTTATCCAGAAATGGCAGACCACATGGTGCGTCAGCGTTGGGATAAATGGAATATTGACGAAGTATACCCAATGATTTACCATAGTTTTTATGATGAAGAAATTGACTGGGTTGGTTACGCAACCAAACAAGGTGTAGCCGATTTAGAAGGAAAACCGACAAAAGTAAATACAGGAATTTATATTCCAGGATTGAAATCGGATGCAGAATTGAAAGAAGCAATTTTATTGGCTAAGAAAAATGGTGCAACTGGAGTTTCATTTTTTGACGGAAATGCTTTATCTGATAGTAATTTAAAAACAATTAAGTCGGTAAAAGAGTCGTTATAGTCGATTTTACTCGGATTAAAAATTTTTACGAAGTAAATTGCAGCGTCAAGAACAATTGAATTCTTAATGTTGAACCAAAAAATAAGAAAACCAGATGTCAAATAGAAGAGATTTTATCAAGAAAACGGCTTTAGGCACATTAGCTGTAAGTTCTGTTTTGGGCGTAAGCGGATTTGCTGCGAATCATGAAAACGAAGTTGAAGAGCCAAAAGAAAAAAAGCAGACCAAACCAATTATTATTTCGACATGGAATCACGGTTTACCTGCGAATAAAGAATCTTGGAAGAATTTAAAAGAAGGAAAATCGGCTTTGGATGCAATCGAAGCCGGAATGAAAATACCTGAAGCCGATCCGAATGTCCGCAGTGTTGGTTATGGAGGATATCCGGATCGCGAAGGAAAAGTGACTCTTGATGCCTGTATCATGGATCACAACAGTAATTGTGGATCTGTTTGTTTCCTTCAAGGAATTAAACATCCAATTTCTGTCGCAAAAAGAGTGTTGCAAAATACGCCTCACGTAATGTTAGCAGGGCAAGGTGCATTGCAGTTTGCTTTGTCTGAAGGTTTTAAAGAAGAAAACTTACTAACGCCAGAATCGGAAAGAGACTGGAAAAAATGGCTGGAAGATTCTAAATACAAACCAGTCATTAACATCGAAAACCACGACACCATAAGTATGCTAATGTTAGACCAAGAGGGCAATCTTTCTGGCGGCTGTACCACAAGTGGAGCAGCTTGGAAAATGCACGGACGCGTCGGTGACTCCCCAATAATCGGCGCGGGTCTTTTTTTGGATAACGAAGTTGGAGCAGCGGCTGCAACAGGATTAGGCGAAGCGGTTATTAGAACTGCTGGAAGCGCCATGGTGGTTGAATTAATGCGTCAGGGAAAATCGCCTTATGACGCTTGTAAAGAGATCACAGAGCGTATTTACAACAAACACAAAAATCATAAGGACATGGAGTATCTGCAAGTCGGTTTTATTGCTTTAAATAAAAATGGCGAATATGCAGGTTACAGTCTAAGATCAGGATTTAATTACGCTGTTTCTGATGATGTAAAAGGTCACAGAATGGAAGACGCGAAATTTAAAATGTCTTGGGATAAATAATTATAACGTTTAGAACTTTGTCAAAGTTTGAAACTTTGACAAAGTTTTACACAACAGTTTTGTCATCCTGAGGAACGAAGGATTACACAAATTGATCAACAAAGATTGGCGAGTTACTTTGAGGAATTCCTAGTGTGATCCTTCGTTCCTCAGGATGACAAACTAAACCTAAAAAACTAAATCTTTAAATGTTCGAACAAACACTTAAAGAAACCAAAAAACAAAGAATGAAAAAAATAGTATTCCTATTAACCCTAATCTCTTCAATTTTCTCGGCTAACGCACAGAAAATTTACACGGAAAGTGATATTCGTATCATTCCTAAACCGACTCAGACCCTTATTAAAACAGGTGTTTTTGAATTCACAAAAGACACAAAGTTTGTGGTTAACGGCGATTTCCAAAAAGATGCTGCAGATGCTTTGGCTTCTAAATTTGGAACTGCCGCAGGATGGAAACCAGAAGTGACTACAAAAGCTCCTGTAAGTAATTATGTTTTACTGAAAACAGATCCGAACTTAAAGAATGAAGCATACGTTTTAGATGTAAATCCAACCAATATTACTATTTCTGCGAAAGGAAATAACGGTTTTCTATACGCTTTAGAAAGTATTAGACAATTACTTCCAGAAGCAATCGAAAGTCAGTTTGCAATTACTTCTGCAAAATGGGAAATTCCGAGTTTGACTATTAATGACGAACCTCGTTTTAAATGGAGAGGTTTAATGCTAGATTTTTCACGCCATTTCTTCGATAAAAATTATGTTTTAGCTACAATCGATCGTTTGGCAGCGCACAAAATGAACGTTTTGCACATGCATTTAGTAGACGATCAAGGCTGGAGAATCGAAATCAAAAAATATCCGAAACTAACAGAAGTTGGTGCTTGGAGAGTAGATCAGGAGAATTTATCTTGGAATGCGAGACTTGCGGTTACGGCAGATCAAAAAGGAACTTACGGCGGATTCTTCACTCAAGAAGAATTAAAAGAAATTGTAAAATATGCCGCTACAAAAGGAATTGAAGTAATTCCTGAAATCGAAATGCCGGCTCACGTAAGTAGCGCTATTGCTTCTTATCCTGAATTGGCTTGTTTCGATCAGAGAATTGGAGTTCCGTCAGGCGGAGTTTGGCCTTTGACTGATATTTATTGCGCGGGAAAAGAAACGACTTTTGAATTTTTACAGAATGTAATCGATGAAGTAATAACTATTTTCCCTTCAAAATACATTCATATTGGTGGTGATGAAGCGACTAAAACGAATTGGGCAAAATGTCCGCACTGCCAAAAAAGAATCAAAGACGAGCGTTTAAAAAGTGTTGACGAATTACAAAGTTATTTTGTAAAACGCATGGAGAAATACATTAATTCTAAAGGTAAAAAAGTTATCGGTTGGGACGAAATTCTAGAAGGTGGTTTAGCTCCAGATGCAACAGTAATGAGCTGGAGAGGAACAAAAGGCGGAATTGAAGCTGCAGATCAAGGTCATGACGTGATTATGACACCTGAAACTCCTTGTTATTTCAACTTTTACCAAGGACCTCAAAATGAAGAACCTTTAGCATTTGATGCGTATAATCCTTTAAGCGAAGTGTACAAGTTTGATCCTGTGGTTTCTACAATGACACCACAAGAAGCAGCACACGTATTAGGAGGTCAAGCCAATTTATGGGCAGAACATATTAAAGGTCCAAAAGATTCTGAATACATGATTTTCCCGAGATTAGCGGCTTTATCAGAAACATTATGGAGTCCGAAAGAGAAACGTAACTGGAACGATTTTACTTCAAGATTATTCTCAATGTTCAAACGTTACGATTATCAGGGATTAAATTATGCGAAAAGCGCTTATTTGGTAACCGCTTCTTCAACAGCAGATTTGGGTAATAAACAAATTAAAGTAGAGTTGAAAAATGAGTTCCCAAATCCAGATATCCGTTATGTTTTAGGAAATCAAAACATTGATCATCATGCAATAAAATATACAGCACCAATTGAAATCAAAGAAACTACAGTTTTAAAAGCTTCTTTATTTCAGGACGAAAAACCAGTTGGAAAAACATTTACAGATACTATTGTTTTCCATAAAGGATTTGCTCAAAAAGTAAAATATTTGACTCCGTTTAATCAGAGTTATAAAGGAGATGCCAATACGATGGTCAACTCAATCAGAGGAAGTAAAAACTTTCATGATGGACAATGGCAGGCTTGGCTGGTTAACGATATGGAATTGGTAATCGATCTAGGAAAAGTAGAAAGTATAGAACAAGTAATTGTGGGAACTTTAGAAAGTCAGGGAGCAGGAGTTAATTTCCCAATTCAGGTGAAAGTTTTAATTTCTAATGATGGAGTTAAATACAATCAAGTTGGAAAAGTAATGCGTCCGTATGCGGTAAATCCAATTCCGGAATTGAAGGATTTCAAAATTAATTTCCAAAAACAAAATGCACGTTTTGTAAAAGTAATTGGAGGCAACTTAAAGAAAAGTCCAAAAGGAGAAAGCTCTTGGTTGTTTGTGGATGAGATTTTGGTGAATTAAATATTTTAAAAAATGAATAAGATATTATTTAAGCTCGGAGTATTATTGATTTGTTTGATGCCGTTTTTTACAAACGCTCAAACAAAAGGATTTTCTATATCTAATGGAGAATTTCAAAAAGATGGGAAAACTATAAAAATACATTCGGGAGAAATGCACTATGAGCGTATTCCTAAAGAATATTGGAGACATAGACTGCAAATGATCAAAGCTATGGGATTGAACACCGTGGCAACTTATGTGTTTTGGAATTATCACGAAATTGAGCCAGGAGTATGGGATTTTAAAACAGGAAATAAAGATTTAGCTGAGTTTTTACGTATTGCCAAAAGCGAAGGATTATATGTAATTCTTAGACCAGGCCCTTATGCCTGTGGTGAATGGGAATTTGGAGGTTATCCTTGGTGGTTACAGAATAATAAAGATTTGGTAATTCGTACCAATAACAAAGCATTTTTAGAAGCTTGCAGAACTTATCTGCAACAGTTGTACGCAGTGGTAAAAGGAAATTTTGCTAATCAAGGAGGGCCAATTATCATGGTTCAGGCTGAAAATGAATTTGGTTCGTATGTTTCTCAAAGAACTGATATTAGTGCTGAAGATCATAAAGCATACAAAACGGCAATTTACAATATACTTAAAGAAACGGGTTTCCCAGAGCCATTTTTTACTTCTGATGGATCTTGGTTATTTGAAGGCGGTATGGTTGATGGTGTGTTGCCAACTGCAAATGGAGAATCAAACATAGAAAATTTAAAGAAACAGGTAGATAAATTCTATAAAGGACAAGGACCTTACATGGTCGCAGAGTTTTATTCTGGCTGGCTGGATCATTGGGCAGAACCATTTATTAAAATTGGATCTGAAGAGATTGCAAGCCAAACTAAAAAGTACCTTGATGCAGGCGTTTCTTTCAATTATTATATGGTTCACGGCGGTACTAATTTCGGATTTACCTCTGGAGCAAATTATAATGAAGAAAGTGATATTCAGCCGGATATTACAAGTTATGATTATGATGCGCCTATTAGCGAAGCAGGTTGGGCTACACCAAAATTTATGGCTATTCGTGAGGTAATGCAAAAGTATTCTAAAACAAAATTAGCATCGATTCCAGAGAAAATACCAGTTATAAAATATCCTAATCAGCCTGTCAAATCAAGTATGGATGTTTTAAGCTGGATCAAAAAAGAAAAACCTGTTGTTGATGATCAACCTTTAACATTTGAAAAGTTAGGTCAGGGGCATGGATATGTTTTATATCGCAAACGATTTACACAGCCAATTTCCTCTGGCAAATTAAAAATTGAAGGATTGAGAGACTTTGCTACCGTTTATGTAAATGGAGTTAAAGTGGGTGAATTGAATAGAGTTTTCAAAAATTACGAGTTGACAGTTTCTATTCCTTTTAACGGTATTTTAGAAATTCTGGTTGAAAATATGGGTCGTATTAATTACGGAGCTGAAATAGCGCATAATACTAAAGGAATTATTTCTCCAGTATTCATTAATGAATATGAAATTAGTGGCGGATGGGAAATGTATAAAATGGCAATGAGTGAAGTTCCTGCTGTTAAAAATGAAACGGTAAAATCGGGACGCCCAGTTTTATATGAGTCTACAGTAAACATTGATAAACCAGCCGATACTTTTCTTGACATGACCAATTGGGGAAAAGGAATTGTATTTGTTAATGGACACAATCTTGGACGCTACTGGAAAGTAGGCCCACAACAAACACTTTATGTGCCAGGCTGTTGGTTGAAAGCGGGCGAGAATAAGTTTGTTGTATTCGAGCAACTTAATGAAAATGCTCAAACAGAATTAACTTTTACAGATCAACCGATATTGGATAAACTAAACTAAAAACAAAGAATAATAAATTATAAATTAGATTAAAGATGAAAAAAGGAATATTCATAATCGCCCTTTTATTTTCAGCTCAGATATTCGCTCAGGCGATTTATGAAGATGAAAGATACGTACCAGAAACTGATCCATTAGTTCTAAAGAACTTAGACGAATGGCAAGGCAAGAAATTTGGTTTGCTAATGCACTGGGGAACTTACAGCCAATGGGGTATTGTAGAATCTTGGTCTATCTGTCCTGAAGATTACGGATGGTGTGAACGTAAAAAAGGAAGTAATCCGTCTAATTATAATGATTATATCAAAGATTATGAAGGTTTAAGAAAGACTTTTAATCCAGTAAAATTTGATCCTGCAAAATGGGCTAAAGCAGCTAAATATGCGGGTATGAAATACATGGTTTTTACCACCAAACACCATGACGGTTTCAATATGTATGATACTAAATATTCTGATTACAAGATTACTAGTAAAGATGTTCCTTTCCATACAAATCCTAAAGCAGACGTTTTAAAAGAAATTTTCAACTCTTTTAGAGGTGAAGGAATTTCAACTGGAGCTTATTTCTCTAAACCAGACTGGCACAACGAAAACTACTGGGATCCTTATTTTCCTCCTTTCGACAGAAACGTAAACTACGATCCGTCTTTATATCCAGAAAAATGGCAGAAATATGTTGATTTCACGCACAACCAAATCTTAGAAATTCTTTCTAACTACGGAAAAGTTGATATCTTATGGTTAGATGGTGGATGGGTTAGAAAAAGAGACCAAGTGAACATCAAAGAAAACTATGACGAGAAATTTACTGAAAACGAATCTAAAAACGGTTTCATCAAACACAGAGTAGTAGATCAGGATCCAAAAATGGATGAGTTAGTGATCAAAGCGCGCCAAAAACAACCAGGTTTAATTGTAGTTGATAGAGCGGTTCATGGTAAAAACCAAAACTACTTAACTCCAGAGGGACGTGTTCCTGCTAAAACTTTGCCTTATCCTTGGGAATCTTGTATTCCAGCTGGAGGCGGATGGTCTTATTCTCCAGGTGTAACTTACATGACAGGAAGACAAGGAATTCACTTGTTGATTGATATCGTTGCAAAAGGCGGAAACTTATTATTAAACGTTGCTCCAAGTCCAGAAGGAGAATGGGATAAAGGTGCTTACGATTTATTGCAAGCTTATGGTGATTGGATGAAAGTAAACAGTACAGCGATTTACAATACAAAACCAATCGAGCCTTACAAAGAAGAAAACATCTGTTTTACACAAAACAAAGCTGGAAATGTATTTGCATTTTATTTAGCTAAAGAAGGAGAAGACAAAATTCCTGCAGAAGTTACTGTAAAAGCTATTAGTCCTAAAAAAGGAACTAAAATTACAATGTTAGGTTCTAAAACTTCTTTAAAATGGACCAAAGAAGGAAACGGATTTAAAGTAGTAATTCCAGAAAGCTTAAGAAACAATCTTCCAGCAAAAGAAGCTTGGACTTTAAAAATTGAAGCGATCAACAGATAAAAATGAAACCTATGGTTTTAAATACAAATAAATTTAAAACAGCATGTATTTTTTACATGCTGTTTTTTAGCATTACCATTTTTGCGCAAGAGCCAGCAGATTTTGTAAATCCGTTTATTGGAACTTCTAATTATGGCGCAGCTTTTCCCGGACCAATCGCTCCACGCGGAATGGCAAGTATCAGTCCGTTTAATGTGGCTGGAGTAAAAAATACTCCAATGGAAAAAGATAGCCAGTGGCTTTCGAATCCATATGTGAATGAAAATACTTTCTTGACTGGATTTTCTCAAGTAAATTTAAGTGGAGTTGGCTGTCCAGATTTGGGGGTTATTTTATTGATGCCGACAACTGGAAATGTAGAAATCGATCATTTAAAATACGGATCTACTTATTCTAACGAAGTTGCAAAAGCTGCTTATTACAGTGTAAACATCGATAAGTACAAAGTAAAAGGCGAATTCACCGCTTCAAAACGAGTTGGGATTAGCAGATTCACTTTCCCGAAAGGGCAATCTAATATTTTACTAAATCTTGGATTGGGATTAACAAATGAAGAAGGCGCGATGGTAAAAGTCGTTTCTTCTACAGAAATTGAAGGAATGCGTTCAGTTGGTTCATTTTGTTACAACAGTCCAGAAGATGCTTACCCAGTTTATTTTGTGGCTCAATTTTCTAAACCTGCCGATAAATTTGGGGTTTGGAAAAAACCTGCAAAATACAACGGCGTTGAAGCGCAATGGATGGGTTACAACGGAAAATCGAGAATAATGGAAAACACCATTAAAACCGTAGTAGGTGATAGTATTGGAAGTTATTTTACGTATAAATTCGAAAAACAAGAAACGGTTGAAGTGAAGATTGGAATTTCGTATGTAAGTATCGAAAATGCCCGTGAAAACTTAGCAAAAGAAGTGGGTAACAGATCTTTTGATGCAATTTACAAAGAAACCTACAACGAATGGAACGAAGAATTGTCTAAAATTTTGGTTGAAGGCGGTACAAAAGAGGATAATACGATTTTCTACACAGCTTTGTATCACACTTTAATTCACCCAAATACTTTAAATGATATTAACGGACAATATCCCGTAATCAAAAGAAGTAAAATTGCTAAAACCGATGACACTCGTTATACCGTATTTTCTTTATGGGATACGTACCGAAATGTACACCCATTGATGTCTTTGGTTTATCCGAAACAGCAATCTGATATGGTAAAAAGTATGTTGACTATGTTTGATGAAAACGGCTGGTTACCCAAATGGGAACTGAATTCTACTGAAACTTTTACCATGGTTGGAGACCCTGCAAGTATTGTAATTACGGATAGTTATATGAGAGGAATTCGTGATTATGATGTTAATAAAGCCTATTATGCAATGTTGAAAGGCGCAGATAATATTGAAAATAATCCGCTTCGCCCTGGATTGAAAGATTATATCAAAAAAGGATATTTGACAACCGACAACAAAGGGCCAGTTTCGACGACTCAGGAATATAATATTTCAGATTATTCTATTTCGCTTATGGCCAACGAATTTGGTGATAAAGACAATGTAAAACGTTTTAAAGAACGTTCATTATCCTACAGAAAATTATTCGATAAAAACTTAAATCTGCTTCGTCCAAGAACGCCAGACGGAAAATGGTACGAACCATTTGATCCTGCTTCGGGAGCCAATTTTGAAGAAAATGTTGGTTTTATCGAAGGAAATGCTTGGCAGTATGCTTTTATGGTTCCTCACGACATTATCGGATTGAAAAAATTAATGGGAGGTGATATACCATTTTCGGCACAATTGCAGAAAATCTTCGATAGCAAACAGTTTGATATGGCAAACGAACCAGATATTGCCAATCCGTATTTGTTTAATTATGTAAAAGGCGAAGAATACAAAGCTCAGGATATGGTAAAGAAATTGGTTCACGAATATTTCAAAAATGAACCAAAAGGATTACCAGGAAATGACGATACAGGAACAATGTCCGCTTGGTTGGTGTATTCGATGATGGGAATTTACCCAATATCGCCAGGAGATCCAATTTATACGATTACGACGCCAATGTTTCACAGAGTGACTATTAAATTAGATCCTAGATATTATAAAAAAGAAAGCATCATCATTGAAAGACAAGAAAATAATGGTGGAAAAATCAATTCGATTGAGCTAAACGGAAAATCACTTAATACCTTTTTTATTTCGCACGACGCTTTTGTGAACGGAACAAAACTTAAAGTGATTCAAAACTAAACACAACACAACTATGTTACAATTAAGAATGAAGAAAACGGCCATTATTTTTGTAATGGCTGTTGGTTTTTTAAACCAAACCCATGCCCAGAAAAAGTATCTGTATCAGGATGCGAAAGCGCCTGTTGAAGACAGAGTGAAAGACTTATTAAGCCGTATGACGCTTGAAGAAAAAGTGCGTCAGATGGATATGTACAGAGGAGATTTTTTTAAGGATAAAGAAGATTTTGCTAAAGGTAAATCGGCTGAAAAAATCGGCAAATTAGGAATTGGAGCGATTCATGATTTGTATCCGCGTTCAGCGAAAATGATTAATGATTTGCAGACTAATGTAATCAAAGGAAATCGTTGGGGAATTCCGGCGCTGATTATGTGTGAAATGCTTCATGGATATTTAGACGAAGGAAGTACCGCTTTCCCAATGAATATTGGTCTTGGTGCCACTTGGGATATTGCTATAATGGACAAAGTAGGAAAAGTTATTGGTATGGAAGCCAGAGCGCATGGCGTTCATTTTGGTTTTGGACCAAATTTAGATTTAGGACGCGAGCCAAGATGGGGACGTGTTGCTGAAACTTTTGGTGAAGATGCTTTCCTAAATAGTGAAATTGGTTTGGCTTTCATTAAAGGAATGCAGGGAGACGATTTAAAATCGGATCGTTCTATTATTGCAGAACCAAAACACTTCGCGGTTCACGGTATTCCACAAGCGGGAGGAAATTCTTCGCCGATTTTAGTTGGAGAACGTTCTGCGAGAGAAGATCATTTACCATCTTTCGAAAAAGCATTTACAAAAGGTGGTGCTTTAGGAACAATGTGCGCATATTCTGAGTTAGACGGAATTCCTTGTGCAGCCAATCATTGGTTATTGACGGATGTTTTAAGAAAAGAATGGGGCTTTAAAGGTCTTGTAGTTTCAGATTTAGGAGCTATTAAATATATTCAGACAACTCACAAAGTGGCAGATTCTCCAAAAGATGCTATTAGAGAAGCGGTTTCAGCTGGTGTAGATATGCAGTTTTATGATTTTTCGAACGAGTTCTGGCAGAGTACTGTTATTGAATTAGTAAATGAAAAGAAATTGACAACAGAAAACATCGACCGTGCGGCGGGAGCAGTTTTACGTTTGAAATTCTTATTAGGATTATTTGAAAATCCGTACACAGATAAAAATCTGATTAAAGAGCGTTTTCATACTCCAGAAAATCAAGCTGTTGCTTTAGAAGCGGCGCAGAAATCAATGGTTTTATTGAAAAATGATAACAATACTTTGCCTTTAAGTAAAAACTTGAAAAACATTGCGGTTATCGGACCAAATGCAAATGCTTCAAGATTGGGAGGTTATGCTCCAAAAAATAGTGTTGGAATGACGGTTTATGAAGGAGTTAAAGAATTGGTTGGGAAAACTGCAAATGTGGTTTATGAAGAAGGAGTTCCGTTAATCGTAAAAGGACAAATTATTCCATCTAAATATTTATTTACTCCAGACGAATCTCAAAACGGATTAAAAGGAGAATATTTCAATAACAGAAACTTAGAAGGAACGCCAGCTTTGACTCGTATTGATAGTCAGTTAGAGTTTGACTGGCCTTGGGCGCCTGGTGATGGAGTGAATGTAGATGATTTTTCTATCAGATGGACAGGATTCTTAAAATCAGATCAAGCATTAGACGGGTGGTTAGGTTTAAGTTCTGATGACGGAATCAGAATGTATATTGATGATCAATTGGTTATCGACAACTGGACAAAAGGAGCTACAAGCATGGTTACCGTTCCAAAAAACATTGAAAAAGGTAAAAAATACAAAGTCCGCATTGAAATGTGGGAAGGAGGCTGGGGAGCCAGAGCTCATTTCCGTTGGAATTTAGAAAAAGTAAATCTACAGCCAGCAATCGATGCTGCTAAAAAAGCAGATGTTGCGATTGTAGTGTTGGGAGAATCTAACGAATTGGTTGAAGAAAACAGAGACGTAGCTTCTTTAGACTTATTCGGAATTCAACAGCAATTGATTGAAGAAATTCAAAAAACAGGAACTCCTGTAGTTTGTGTATTATTAAACGGTCGTCCGCTTTCTACAAACTGGATTGCTGAAAACATTCCTGCAGTTTTAGAAGGATGGTTCCCAGGAGAATTAGGAGGAAGAGCAGTGGCTGATGTTTTATTTGGAGATTACAACCCAGGTGGAAGATTACCAATTACAGTTCCAAAATCAGTTGGGCAGTTACCTATATATTATAACCAGAAACCATCTGCGATTCATAAATATGTTGCAGAAAGCGAGCATCCTTTATATTCATTCGGTTACGGATTGAGTTATACGAAGTTTGAATATTCTAATTTAAAACTGAATACTACCGAAATTAAGCCAAACGGAGAGGTAAAAGTTTCTGTTGATGTTAAAAACGTTGGAGATAGAGATGGAGATGAAGTGGTTCAATTGTATATTAATGATGTTTACAGCAGTACAACAACTCCTGAAAAAACATTAAAAGGATTCAAAAGATTAAATATCAAAAAAGGCGAAACAAAAAATGTTGAATTTACACTTACACCAGATGAGCTATCTCTTTGGAACAGAGAAATGAAGCGCGTTGTAGAGCCCGGAGATTTTGAAGTGATGGTCGGCGGAAATTCGACCGATTTGCTTAAAACTAAATTCAAGGTTTTGAACTAAAAACCCAAAAACGCCGAAGATTTTTCGGCGTTTTTGCTTTAAAAAAATGAATACAATTATAAAAGGTTAAAATAACTTCAATTAATAAAGTTTTAGACTTTAAAATAAGGCAGAGTAGGATTACAAATGAAAACGTTTTCTTTCAATTAAACGGTAAACATTTACCAACACCTTTTCAAAAATGTCATTTGTCGAAATAATATTTTGTTAACAGAATGTATTCTTAAGTTTAACATGTTATTAACTCTAAAAAAACAACTAATATGATTAAAAACGTACTAAAATTACTGTTTGTCATATGCCTTTTCGGGTTTCAAGCCCTAGAAGCGCAGACAACAGTAAAAGGAACGATAACAGATGCTCAAAGCGGGATCCCGATTCCTGGAGCAAATATTATTGTTAAAGGAACTAAAACAAGTGCTTCAACAGATTTTGACGGTAAGTACAGCATTAGTGTTCCTAATCAGTCAGCAGTTTTGGTTTTTACTTATGTAGGATCTGCTACAAAAGAAGTTGCTGTGGGTGCACAAACTACAATTAATGTAACTCTAGGGCCAGATACACAGCAGTTAGGAGAGGTAGTGGTTACAGCTCTTGGTATTAAGAGAGAGAAAAAAGCTATTACGTACTCTGCACAAAACGTTTCTGTAGATGAGTTATCAGAAGCAAGATCATTAAACGTTGCCAACTCACTTTCTGGTAAAGTTGCAGGTCTTAACTTCTCTACTACTTCAAACGGTGTTGGTTCTTCTTCTAGAATTACTTTAAGAGGTAACAGATCTCTTAATGGTAACAACCAACCTCTTTATGTTGTAGATGGTGTGCCAATTAGTAACGGAACAACAAACACAAATCCTGATATTGATACAGGAGGAACTACTCAGCCTGATGGTATCTCTAACATTAACCCAGAAGATATTGCTTCGATGACTGTTCTTAAAGGACCATCTGCAGCGGCTCTTTACGGTTCTAGAGCATCAAATGGTGTAATCGTAATTACAACTAAATCTGGTAAATCTGGAAAAACTTCTGTTTCGTTATCATCTAACTTTATGGCATCTTCTGCTTATAACTTGATGAATTTACAAAACGAGTATGGTCAAGGTACAAACGGAAACTATGTTTCTAACTCAAGCTCAAGCTGGGGTGCGCCTTTAGACGGACGTCAGGTATCTGCTTGGCAGTTGGTTCGTAATCCAAATTATGCTGGACCTGCGACACAAAGCTATTCTCCACAGCCAAACAACGTTATTGATTTCTATAAAACAGGTTATAACTTAGCAAACACGTTAACAGTTACTGCTGGTAACGAAAAAGCGCAAGGTTATTTCTCTTATACTAACACACGTGCAGAAGGTATTGTGGGCGGAAACAAAATGGATAGGCACAATCTTAACTTAAGATTGACAAGCAAGATTTCTGATAAATTATCATTGGATGTTAAAACAAACTACATCGTTCAGGATATCGATAACTTATTGAGAACTGGTGAAGAGTCTATCGGAACATCTGCTTATTTACTGCCTCGTAGTATCGCTTACAACGATTATAAAGATTTCGAATATTTTGATGCTGCAGGACAAAGACAAGTAAACTATTTTCTTGATGAAACTGGTGCTCCAGGTGGAAACCCATTCTGGTCTGCTTTAAGAGATGATGCTCGTACAGATAAAAGAAACAGGTTTATTGGTTTAGCTTCTCTTAAATATGAGTTTACAAAAACGTTAAGCTTACAAGGTAGAGCTGGTTTAGACCAAATGACAAACAAAAACGTAAGAAACAGATATGCTACGGCAGCTTTCAATAGCAACCTCGGTTCTTATAGCGAATCTTATGAAACAGTAAGCGAATTAAACGTAGATGCTTTACTTTCTTACAATGAAAAATTCGGAGATTTCTCTGTTGGTCTTAATGCTGGTGCGAGTTCATTGCAGCAAAACAGTTCAGCTTTGAATTCTGGAGGCGTTTTAAGTAAAAGAAATTACTTCGCTTTATCAAATGTTCAGACGGTTCAATCTACTTCTACAGCTTCAGAAAAAAGAATTAATTCTATTTATGGATTTGGTCAGATTGGTTTCAGAAACTACTTATTCTTAGATTTAACGGCTAGAAATGATTGGTCATCTACTTTACCAGAAGATTATTTCTACCCATCTTTCGGACTTTCAGCAGTTATTTCAGATATGGTTACATTGCCAGAAGTAATTAGCTTTGCTAAAGTTAGAGCTTCTTACGCAGAGGTTGGTAACGATACAGATCCTTATCAGACACAGCAAAGATTCTCTTATATTGGAGGAAATGGTGGTATGCTATACGGACAGAATACAAAAGCAAATCCAAACTTAAAACCAGAGATTTCTTCTTCTACAGAGTTTGGTGCCGATGTTAGATTTTTCAACAACCGTTTAGGTTTAGATTTTACATATTTCAATACATTGACCAATAACCAAATTTTCTACATTAATACACCAGAGTCTTCTGGATTCTCTAGAGCTATCGTCAATGGTGGTGATATTGAAAATAAAGGTATTGAGTTAACACTTACTGCTACTCCAATTCAAACAGAAAACTTTACTTGGGATATTACAGCAAACTACGCTTCTTATAAGTCAAAAGTAAAATCAATCTATGACGGAAGAGATGAATTAGTAATTGGTGAAGGACGTTTAGTGAGAAGTAAAGTGGTTGTTGGAGGTGAATATGGTGATTTATACATCAAAGGTTTCCAAAGAAATGAAGCTGGACAAATTCTTGTAAATAGTGCTGGTATTCCATTAGCTACAAATGGTTTTGACGTTCGCGCTGGTAACTTTAACCCAGATTGGACTGCAGGTTTCAAAAATAATTTCAAATACAAAGATTTCTCATTAAGCTTCTTAGTTGACTTCAGAATCGGTGGTGAAGTTATTTCATACACTCAAGCTAGACAAGCTGGTTTAGGGGTTAGCGATATTACTTTAGCAGGAAGAAATGGCGGAATCATTGTGGATGGTGTTGTAGATAACGGAAACGGAACTTACTCTCCAAACACAACAAGCATCAATGCTGAACAATACTGGACAGCAATCGGACAGAGAACTCCTATTGCAGAACCATTTGTTTATGATGCAACAAATATCAGATTAAGAGAGCTTGTTTTTGGTTACTCAATGCCAAAACGTTTATTAGGTAACTCAGGATTTTCAAGTATCGATTTCTCATTAGTAGGTAGAAATTTATTTTTCTTCTTGAATAAAGCAGAGCACTTTGATCCAGAAGCAGGAGCAGGTACAGGTAACTTACAAGGTATAGAATCTTTCAATATTCCATCGACGAGAGATTATGGAGTGAATGTTAAATTCGGATTTTAATTAAAAAAGAGATATCATGAAATATAGTTTTAAAATAAAAACACTAGGAGTTGCATTAATGGCAGTTTCGATTTTATCAAGCTGTACTGGCGATTTTGATGAAATAAACAAAGATCCTAATTCATTGACTGAAGATCAGTTAGATGCTACATTGGCAGGACCGGCATTTGCATCTGCGTTATATGCGGGTATACATAACGGGTCTTATTCATCTCCAGGTGTTGATGATCATGGAACATGGGGTATCGCAACTGGTATTTTGCCATCCACTTTTGTGCAATATAATAGTGTTCCTTATGGTACAGAAAGAAATGCTTTTGTTAATGGGTATGAAGGACGTGCATGGTCAAAATTTTATACGGTTGCAGTTCCAGCTTTAAACAATGCAATTAAGGCGTCTGAAGGAAATGCTGAAGCATTGGCAGTTTTAAAAATCTGGAAAGTTTTCATGTACAATCAAATGGTTGATGCTTATGGACCAATTCCTTATAGTCAAGCTGGTAATGGTAAAGAAAGTGTACCTTATGATAGTGTAGAGTTTATTTACGACGACTTTTTTAAATTATTAGACGAAGCAAATGCAGCATTAACTTCGACTTCTGTAACTTCGGTTGCTTCTCTTGCCCCAAATGATAGAGTTTATGCTGGAAGTGTTGATAAATGGAGAGTTTTTGGAAATAGTTTGAGATTGCGTTTGGCTTTAAGAATTTCTGATAAAGATTCAGGAAGAGCAAAAACTCAAGCTGAAGCCGCTGTAGCTGCTGGAGTTATGCAAGCAAATGATCAAAGTGCCTACTTTAAAGCGAGTAATATTACTCCGAACAACCTAAATATGATTGTAAATAGTTGGGGTTATGTAATGACTTCTTCTATGGAAAGTATTTTAGTTGGATATAACGATCCGCGATTAGCAAAATGGTTTTCTCCAATTGACACTGGCGTTTACAGAGGAAGACCAGTTGGAGGATTGCAAGATCAGTTTGGAACTACTAAATTCTCTACTTTTAATAATGATGTTTTAGGAAATGGAGCAGCTAACAATCTTAGTGAAACTAAAAACATTGAAATCTTTATGGCTTCTGAGAACTACTTAAGCAGAGCAGAAGGAGCTTTAAATGGATGGAACATGGGTGGAGATGCCAAAACTTTGTATGAAACAGGTATTAGATTATCTATGATACAATGGGGAATTAACGATCCAGCAGTAATTAGTGCCTATATTTCGGGGTCAACTTTGCCAACTTTGCCAAATGTTTTAACGGTTTATCCAACATTAGATTTACAAGATATTCCAGTAAAATTACCAGTTGCTTGGTCTTCGACAGAATCGAATCAAAGAACACAAATAGCAGTTCAAAAATATTTGGCAATTTTCCCTGAATCTTGGGAATCTTGGGCAGATTTACGAAGAAGTGATGCTAAAGTAATCTACCCAGTTTTAAACACTGATAATCCAGATGCTGGAGTGGGCAAATCTTTGATGAAAAGAATTATTTACACGACAAACGAGTACTCAGCAAACAAAGTTGGCGTAGATGAAGGAGTTTCTAAATTAGGAGGTCCAGATTCAGGTGGAACAAGACTTTGGTGGGACACAAAATAATTAATTTGGTAAAGTAAAAGATCAATCGATTTGTTACTTGAGCAGAAGGAGAGGTAACTCTCCTTTTGTTTTTTATGAAGGCCAGTGAATTTTTGCCCCAACTTTAATTCATAACATACAATATTAATTTTCATCAAAATAAAATGATTTTAAAGACAAAATATACTGTTGCAGCATTGTTTGCTTTATTTCTTTTTTCTAATGGAATAAAAGCACAGATAAAAGCTGTAAATATTGAAAGCAGTTATATTGCCGATCCGCGTGTTACAACCAATAGCCATGCCTCAACTTTGGTCGAATACAAACCAAACGAAATTCTAGCCGCTTGGTTTGGCGGAAAATACGAAGGTGCAAAAGATGTCGGAATTTACATTTCGGCTTATAAAGACAAAAAATGGTCTGCGCCTAAAGAACTGATTCAGCCATTGATTAAAAACGGAGATACATTGCCATGTTGGAATCCAGTTTTGTTTAAAAGCAAAAGCCAGAATTTGTATTTGTTTTATAAAATTGGAAAAAATCCGAGAGAATGGTTTGGCGCTATGATGGTTTCAAAAGATAACGGAACAACTTGGGGAGAACCAAAATATCTTCCAGACGGAATTTTAGGGCCAATCCGAAACAAACCAATCGAAACCACTCCAGGCATAATTTTATGCGGAAGCAGCACAGAAAGCGTCAACACAGACGAATGGCGTGTACATGTTGAAGAATACACAGAAGCAACAGATTCTTGGAAGAAAATAGCGGTAGAAAATAACCAGAATTTTGATGTTATTCAGCCGACATTTTTAATTCATAGTGCCAGTGATATTCAAATGCTGTCTCGAAGCAAACACAATAAAGTAGTTTCTAGCTGGTCGGGCGATAATGGTAAAAGTTGGATAAGAACCAATACCATAAATGTGATCAATTCTAATTCTGGTATTGATGCTTTGACAGTTAATAAAAACCTGTTTTTGCTAGTAAATAATCCGCTTCCAATAGGTAAAGATTGGTTTAACGGACGAAATATTCTAGATGTTGAATATTCTAAAGATGGTTTAAATTGGACTAAACTATTCGATCTAGAAAAACAAGAAAAAGGGGAGTTCAGCTATCCAGCCATAATCCAAACCACAGACAAAAGAATACACGTTTTGTATACTTATGATCGAAAATATATTAAACATACCTCTTTTGAATTATAAGATAATGGAACGCTGATAAAACGGATTCACTTCGTGAAAACGCTGGTTTTTACGGATTTTTTATTTTATTTTTTTAAATCTGTGGTTATCCGCGTCTTTGCAAAGCAAATCCGTTTCATTTGTGTCTCATTTTATAGATTAACAATTATGAAATTAAAACTTCTTTTTACCAGTGTATTTTTTTGCTGCGCTTTAGTGAATGCACAAAAGGCAGAGACCTTTTACAAACATGATAAATATCTTTCATCTGATCAATTAGAAGGCCGTTTTGTGGGGACTAAAGGAAATAATGATGCAGCGGCATATATCAAAAAATATTTTAAGAAATATGGTTTGCAGCAATTCAATGATAGTTATTATCAGCCTTTCAAAGTCTTTGTCAAAGAAGGAATAAATAAAATGAAATCGGATAGTGTGGCAACGCAAAATGTTGTTGGTTATATCGAAGGTTCAGATTCTAATTTGAAAAACGAATACATAGTAATCGGTGCACATTACGATCACTGGGGCTGGGGCGGACAAGGTTCTGGAAGTAAAAAGAAAGAAGCTTTTGCCATTCATAACGGTGCAGATGATAATGCGTCTGGAGTTTCGGCTTTGTTGTGCATTTTAGAAGAAATTTCAAAACAGAAAGTAAAACCAAAACGAAGTATCATTTTTATTTCGTTTAGCGGAGAAGAAGAAGGATTATTAGGTTCAAAATATTTTGTAAATCATCTTCCAGTTCCTAAAGAGTCAGTAAAAGTAATGCTCAATATGGATATGGTCGGAAGATTGAATGATAAAAAAGAACTTTATATGGGCGGAGCAGGAACTTTTCCGAATGGAGTTGAATTAATGAAAAAACTCCAAGAAAACTCAGGACTAAATCCTGTTATTCACGCAGGAGATGTTGGAGGTTCAGATCATGTTTCTTTCTACAAAGAATCTATTTCTGCGGTTGGTTTTCATACAGGCGGACATCCGCAATACCACACGCCAGATGATGATATTGAACTTATTAATTCAGATGGAGGAGCATTGGTTTCAAAATATATTTTTAATGCACTTATAGAAATAGCCAATTACGAAGGGGCTTTGTTTTTTATCAAACAGAATTAAAACAGAATAGTTTTAACTAAAAAATAAGTTGTTGGCTAATATAATTTAACACATAGAAACATAGTTTTTGTAAATTTAAAAAAGGCGTTTCACTCATTTAAATACACATAGCTATGTGTTAAAGCTTGCTTTTTCTCTACTATTAAAAAGAAACAATAAAAATCTATGTTTCTATGTGTTGAAATTAAATTTTGTTCAATTTCACAAAATGAGTTAAGTTAATTAGTTTTTGTTTGTTAGAAAAGACGGTGTCTATTAAGTGCTATAGACGCCGTCTTTTATTTAAAGTTTAAGTGATTGTTTCAAAATTCTAATTATAAAAAAACATTCCGCTTACTATAAATAGAAGCGGAATGTTCGATTAAAAAAAAACTCAAGTGATGAATTTTTCACAGACTGCTTTCACAGTCGTATATTTTTAGAATACTCCAATGTAGTGGTTTCCTGGTTTGTTCAATAATTTGGCACCTTTAGTAACTTTTCCAGAAGGAATATCAATTACATAAATGTTACCGTCTTTTCCAACTGGAGTTACAGCAATGTAGAAATTGTTTCCATCAACTACAAAACCTTGATATTGACCGAAATCTAAATCAGCATCATAATCAATGCCATCTACTTTTTGAGCAGTTCTTGCATTCAAATCAAGTCTTGCTAAATAACCTTGGTTCGTTCCTTCAAAAGTATAAACCGCATAAGCAATTCCGTTTCCAACATATCTCCAAGCGTCGATATAGCTTCCTTTAACTCCTAAAGCAGTATCTAAACTAAATACATAATTGTCGTCGTATTGATTGTTCTGGTTAATTTTTAAGATATAAGAACCTTTTTGAGTATCTCTTTGAGTTGCTTGGTAAATGTTTCCGTCAGTAGCCACAAAACTGTTGAAACTTCTGTATCCGCTAGTATCACCAAATCCAACTTTTGAAGTAATTACTACAGGATTTTCTAAAGAAGGATAATCAACCACAACAGACTTAGATCCTAAACGTGTAAAAGAACTTTCGTTTTTAGAAGGGTCAGCAGTGTTTGTTTTACGCATCCATGTTCCGATGATTAATTTGTTTCCTGCTTTGTTTAATGTTGGAGCATCTAAACGGAAAATATGGTGACCTTGTGCTTCTTCTTCAGCGCTCAACGGAATATCGTATTGTTTGTAAGCTGAGATTAAAGTATTCTGCATATCCAAAGATAATACAGTTGCTTTTCCTCTTGTGTTTTTATATGATTTGTCTTCGTTTACATTCACAACGGGAGCAGTTACATTTACTGCGATACCAGTTTTATCTCCATCAAAAAGTTTTACCCATCTAGGAGTTACTCCTGCATATTGGGAAATGTTAACTTTAGCAGTCGATTCTAAGAAATTATTGGCTCCGTTAACTTTATAAGTCATAAACTCACCGCCATTTGCGCCATTATAAGTAATGTTAAAAAGCGTATTTCCGTCTACAGAAGATTGCAAACGAGCTGTTCTGCTAGATTGAACTGGCGAACCTTGATCGTAAACGTTTACAGAAAAGTTTGGGTCAATAGCGTTTTGTTTGCTGATAGCATAAATTTTAGTTCCGCCGTTTCCGTCTCCTGGATCTGTCTGCATTAGTGCTCCAGCTACTGTAATCCAACGACCATCTGTTACTGGATTAACAGGTTCAGAACTTTTGTTATCGTCGCTGCTGCAAGCTGTGGTCAATGCAAATGCACCAACTAGCAAGCTAGAAGTAAATAATTTAATTGTGTTTTTTTTCATTTTTATTGCATTTAAAAATTAATTATGTATTGAATGATTAAAATTTATTTAAGGTATAGTTGAGTTTTACATAAAAGGCTCTTCCCGGTTTTTGGGCAGCAAAATTGTCATAAACCTGTTCGTCAAATACATTTCTCGCATCAAAACTTACTGTGATTTGCTTGTTCGGAAAAACATAGCTCAAACCTAAATCTTGCGGAAATTGCGCTGTAGTTCTGTCAGTTTCAAGCCAAGAAGTATAAAATGGTGCAACGTAACCGCAGTAGTAATACAGATTAAGTTCTGATTTGCTCTGAATTACATTTCTAAAATTGTATTGAAGATTTGCATTTAAATTGAAGAAAGGCTCATTTGGAAGCTGTTTGTTGTAATTCGGAAGAATGTTTCCGTTTTTATCATATTTGTCTTTAAACAGCGAATTGAATTTTGAAAGATTCATACCTGCAAAAAAGCGATTGTTGTAGGAGTACTGAAAAGAAGCTTCAAAACCAACAGATTGCGCTTTTCCTAAATTTACGAAAGGCGAAGCTTGAATGGCCTCATTTACACGATCGCTAATTTGGCGAACAATTTTGTCTTCGGTATTTCTCCAGAAAGCATTTCCTGAAATGGTAAATTTGTGATGATTAATATCGTATGGACCAAAACGGAAACCAGCATTAAAATTATTGCTCTGTTCAGGTTTTAAACCAGAATTGCTGATGATGTTTTCTCCAGGATTACCAAATATTTCATTTTCTGAAGGAAGTCTGATAGCCTTTTCGGCAGAAGCCATAACCATTATTTTAGGAAGAATAGAGTAGGAAGTTGCCATTCCGTATCCATTGTAATTTGTTCTTTTAGATGTAACCACTTCTTTTACGACATTTTGCCCATTTTCAGTTACAATCTGAGGATCTCTCTGTTCGTTTTTCATATTGTAATTTTTCAAGAAAAGATTGGCTCTCAATCGAGATTGAAAGGCTGTCATTTCATAAGCAAAAGAAGAAACGGTTTTAGCTAAATCTCTTGTAATTATAAAATTTCGAGTGATTTCTGGCTGCATTTCATCATAATCATTTCGATCCAATATGTACGTCATAACATTCACCAAAACCTTATGATTTTCTGTAATCGTATAATTTAATCCTGCACGGGTATTAAAAATATCCGATTTCATGTGATTGATGGTAGGTGCGCCTTGCTGTGCTCCAGTATTGGTTAAAATAGGTTGGCCATACAAACCAAGTGCTTTTTCGCCATTCCAATTGTAGTTCCATTTTACGGTATCATTGATTACATCATTTCTATGGCTGTAAACCGAGATAAGAGAAAAGTCAAGATTTTTAATTAAGAAATCTTTTTTGCTATAATTTAAACTGAAAACATGAGCAGCAGATTCACTAAAACGCCCTTTATATGGTTTCGTCATGTATTGTCCATGCTGAATCTGATTGTAATCCTGAGAACCATTATAGCTAATAAGAAGATTATCTGCCCAATCGACATTAGTAAAACCAGCTTCCAATCTTCCGCCAAAAGAGCGATACATACTCTCAAATCTTTTGGCGCGAATGTATTCGTAACGCCCATTTGGGGCGATATTATAAACCCATTTTCCCCAAACTTCATAATCATTGTCAGAGTAATTCTGGAATGCATTTGCTTTTACAGTAAAGCCATTTTTATCTCTAAAAGATGCATTTACATTAGATTGGACAGTATTAAAAGATCCGTAAGAAACAGAAGCATTTAAACTATTTTTAGCTCCTTTTTTCAAAACCACATTAATAGCGCCTCCAAGAGAATCATCGGCTAAATAAGCTGGAACAACTCCTTTGAAAACCTCAATTCTTTCAATTAATGCGGGCGGAATACTATTTAAGCTGAAAGAAGCGCCATAAGTCTGAATAGGAACTCCGTCAATGAAAATTCTGATAGCATTTCCAGACATTCCGTTGATGTTGTACGTTACAGCAGAACCTAAACCTCCATTTTGTCTAATTCTAACACCACCAGAACGATCTAATAAATCATTAGTCTGAAGATTCCTTTTTGCAGCTTCTTGCGTTTCGATGACATTTACCGCAAATCCTTTTTCTATAATATCTTTCTTGAAGCTCTTTTTCTCTATTTTAACTTCTTTAAGCGCTTTCGGATCGGTTATTTTTTCTAATTCAATATTGATTTGATGAGATGGACGATTAACAGAAACGTTTACTTTTTTGGGTTTAGCTTCCATTGACGAAATTTCCAAGTCGTAACTTCCGTATGCTAAACCTTTTATTTCAAATTGACCGTCATTATCAACGACAACAAATTTTTTTGTTCCCGTTATTTGAACCGACGCTCCAAAAGCGGTTTCATTATTGGTAAAATAGACTTTTCCTGTAATTTTTCCGGTTTGAGACCACCCAGAAAAAGTCATCATAAAAAGGAGAGCGTAAAGAATTCTCATGTAAGTTTACTATTTATCGGACTGCAAACTTATACGATAATTTAAATTTAATCTAAATAAAGTAATTAGAAGATTATTAGAATTTAGAGAGAGGTTCTAATGTTGTTTTAATGTTATTAGTGAAATGTGAATTGTAAAATATGGATTTGTGTTTTGTCTTCCTGAGCGAAGTCGAAAGATATTTACAAAGTGAATCTTTGAATCTCGCAAAGTCGCTAAGGCGCAAAGTTTAATTTTTTTGTCTTTCTGAGCGAAGTCGAAAGATATTTATAAATTGAATATTTTAATCTCGCAAAGTAGCTAAGACGCAAAGCTTATCTATGAGTTGCCTCCAGCTTTAGCTGGAGGTTATTTTTAAAGTAAATAAAAAGGCTTTAGCCGAAATAAGTTTGGCTAAAGCCTTATATAGCTTTATTTTTCACCTCAAGCTAAAGCTGGAGGCAACTGATTTTGAGAAAAAACTTTGCGACCTTGCGACTTTGCGAGATTATTTCATTTCAATGATCAAAAATATACTTTGCGTATATCCTTCGACTTCGCTCAGGAAGACAATCGAATTATCAATTGGCAACTCATAACTCATAACTTATAAGTGAAATTCTTAGACTTAACTATTTTCCCTTTATCTGTAATTAGAACACAGCTGTAATCGGGGAATTTTTGAAGTAAAAGCAATCCTTCTTTCTGACCTAAAACCATCATTGAAGTGCTCAATCCGTTGGCGGTTTCGGCGTTCGGACCAAAAACGGTTGCACTGCATAAGCCCGTTGCAGGATAACCCGTTGCGGGATTTATAATGTGCGAATAACGTTTTCCGTTAAAAACAACAAATTTTTCATAACTGCCCGAAGTAGTGACAGCACCTTCTTTAAGCGGAACTGCCGCCAGAATCTTCTCCGGCTTAAACGGATTTGTGATTCCGATTTTCCAATCTTTTCCGTTAGGTTGTTTTCCCCACGTGCTCATATCTCCAGAACCATTTATAATTCCGGCTTGAACACCTTTTGCAATCATCATTGCGCGGCATTTGTCGGTTGCATAACCTTCACCTAAAGCGCCGAATCCAATCTTCATTCCTTTTAATTTCAAGAAAATAGTCGATTCTGTGCTGTCTAGAATAATGTTTTTATAACCTACTTTTTCCACCGATTTTTTTATGGCTTCCGCCGAAGGCATTTCGGTCATCGAACCATCAAATTTCCAAATTCTGTCCATTGCGGCAAAACTAATGTCAAATCCGCCATTGGTAATTTCAGAAAATTGAATCGCCCTTTTGGTCAATTCAAAAACTTCACGATCCACTTTTATAGGTTTTATTCCAGCATTTTGATTGACTTCAGAAACTTGAGAAGTTGTTTTCCAATCGGAAATTAAATTTTCAATTCTGGTGATTTCAGCAATAACTTCATCAATGTTCTTTTCTGCCGAAAGCGAATCTTTATCTACAATAGAAATATCAAAACGTCCTCCCATAAGAAGAGTCGTTCTTTTTCGTAATATTTGTGAATGTGCTGATAAACAGTAAATCATTACAAAAAATAATGAAATTTTATAGGATAATAATTTATGCATAATATATTTTATAAGCTCCAGAGGAGTAAAATATTTATAAATAATTGATTGATAACGGAAAACAAAGCTCCAGCGGAGCGATATATTTTAAGAACAATTATTTCACTCCGCTGGGGCTTTAACTGTTTGTAGATCAAATTTAATCTATAAATATGTCATCCCTCTGGGATTTGTACATAATCTAAATCAACAATTAATAATTAATAATTAACCATCAACCATTAACCACTAATAGCAATCCGTTAAAAATTGTTTATTCGCTTTGTATTCTTCAAGTGTTTTTAATCCTTTTGCAGAACATAATTCACTTAAAATATTTTCCACATCTTTCTGCATGGCAAGCGAACCGCAAATCATAATTACGCCGTCTTTTTTTAATAAATTCACAAAGAAATTAGCATCTCTTTTAATTAAATCCATTACATAAATATGTTCTGCTTCGCGCGATAGCGCCACATGAAAATTATCCAGATGCTCTTTCTGAATCATAATTCCAGCGAACTTTTTATACGCCATTAATGTTGGCGTTTCCATTCTAAATCCGCTATAGAGATGAAGTTCCTGTTTGGTTTTGTTCTGCTCGATCATTCCTAAGAAAGGAGCAATTCCTGTTCCGTTAGAAATAAAAGCCACTTTAGAAGCTTTTTTCGGAAGATGAAAAGCTAGATTTTTTACAATTTGTGCTTTAATTACATTGCCAGGTTCTAAAGCATTTAAGAAACTAGAACCTAATCCGTTTGGATGTAATTTTACAACCAACTGAATATTTCCAGAATGATTTCCGATAGAGTAGAGACGTTCTCTAGAATCGTCGGCAGGATAAATTGCAAGCAAATCGCCTGAACTGAATTTAGTTCTAGCATTAGATTTTAAAGTCAGAATAAAAGTATGTTCAGTTTCTGAAATTGGTGTTTTATCCAAAACCATAAATTTTTGCAGACCTTTAGGAACATGATTGTATAAAGATGGTGTGGTTGCCAACGCGATTCCGGTTTTCTCACTCCATAATTTTACCCATTCTACAAATTCGGCAGCCGATTTATCATTCACAGTTTTTAAATCCAAATAACGATCTGCCCACTTTTGTTTTCCTAAAAGCTGATCTATTTCAATAGCAAATTGGCAGAAATCAGGATACGATTTTGAACCAAAACCAACTACAGAGAAATTAATGTTCTGTTCCTGATTTTGTTTTTCTATTAGCGATTTGAATTGTGTTCCGTTAGAAGGTGCATCTCCTAAACCGTGAGTTGAAGTAAAAACGATAATATGTTCTGCTTTCGGATAAACTGAAAATTTATTCAATTCGCTTACAAAAACCTTTTGTCCATGGTCAATTAACTGTTTCTGAATTGAATTGGCAAATCGGAAAGTGCTTCCGTTTTCTGAACCTACTAAAAGTATAAAAGTGCTTTCGTTTGCTTTAAATTTATTCTTAATTCGGCTTGATCTTCTTTTCAAAGTAATAGCAAAACCAGAATAAATAAAGAACAAAATATTAATGCAGGCAATGGCTAAAATAACAGCCCAAATTCCGTTAATTCTTCCCGTATGAAGATCAAGACTTAACGCTGCAAATTGCGCTGTCATTGGCGAGCGTTTTTCAGAAATAATAGCGCCTGTAACCTGATTTACTTCAACTTCCCGATCTTTTAATTCAATAATATAATATTCTTCAGGATCATCTGTAAAAGGAAATTCGATTTTCTTTACATCAGATAATAAAGTGGTATTGAAGATTGAAGTTGTTTTGGCTTTTTCCGAAAGTTCTGTTTTTATAGGCTTAGCTTTCTCTTCGCCCATAAAAAATTTGAATCTTTCTAACGATAAATAAGTTCCAGTTAGTGCAATAATCAAAATCGGAATTAAAGCCAATCTTCCTAAAAGCACATGGTAATATTGAGCAAAATATTCTTTGATTATTTTAGAAAAGAAATTTCGAATGCCACGCTGTCTTTTTAAAACCAGCACAAAGCCCGAAATTGATATTAATAATAAACAAAAAGAAATTACACCCACAAAAAAACGTCCTGCCTCATGAAGAAACAGCGAACGATGTAAACTCGTTATCCAGTTTATGAATTCGGATTTCTTTGCAGGAGTTCCTAATGCTTTTCCAGTTTTTGGATCAATGTATGCTTTAACATCATTTCCGTCGGCATCAATTGCTTGAAGCGTTACAAACTGATTGTAATCGACACTCAATTCTGTAATTTCAGAGTACTCTTTTTTTAAAATTGAAAGTGTTTCGCCCAAAGTTATTTCGTTAAAATTTTCAGCTTTATACGGAAGTGTTTTTTCCTGAACTGCATCAACCGCAAGAATGATTCCTGTTGCAGAAGCCAAAAGCAAAAAAATAGAAGAAAATAAGGCCAGAGCCAAGTGTGCATAACGCCAGAAAGAAAGAGTCATTGAGTGTATTCTATTATAAAAACGTTTAAAGCTTTGTCAAAGTTTAAAACAATGACAAAGCTCAGATTTCAATTACAAGTACAAAAATAAAATTTGTACTCATTGTAAGGTTAAAAAATAATGTGCTAAAGATTATATTTTGTTTAATCTTACATATTTGATGTAGCCTTTACCGTCTGTTTTTTCAGCAAGACCTTCAGTTGTAAGCGGAACTTCAAGATCGCTTACATAGTATTTTTGATCCTCTACAGCCGATTCAAAACGCAATTTATATCCTTTGTTGATTTTAGAATTTTCAATTTCGATTGTAGTTACGCTGCGGTCTCCGCCAGTTACAGAAGCACCAGTTTTGGCACTGATATCATCATTTTTCTGAGTGTGGAATTTGTTCCATTCTTTTAATGATTTATACCATTTTTTATCATCGCCCATTACATAAAGTGTTTTTTCGTATTCACCAGCCGAATTAACAAGAGAAACAACGATATAAGCACCTTCACCCATGTAATTGTTCATTTGAAGCATGATTTTGTATTTGCTCGATTGTGCCTGCGATTGGAAAGAAACTAAAAAGATAAAAGCGCTCGTAAGAGCAATTTTTAATATTGATTTCATGAAATTAAGATGTGAATTATAAGTTATGAGTTATGAGTTATGAGTTATGAGTTATGAGTTATTAATTGTGGAGTTCGTTTTTCAACTCATAATTCATAACTCAAAACTCATAACTATTAAAAGTTATTTTAAAAACTCTACTGAGATATTATTTTTCGTAAGCAGTTCGTTTTCTTTTGCTAAAGCATAAGCCGTTTCATCAAACTCTGTACTGATGTCTTTTTTAGCTCCAGCAGAAACTAAATATTTTAAAATGGCATCATCTTTAGAAGTCATAGCAGCTCTGTGTAAAGCTGTTAAACCATCTTTATTTTTGGCATTGATGTCTACTTTTAAGTCAGTGATTTTTTTAAGAAGCGAAACATCGTTTTTAGTAATAGCTAAATGATATAAAGTGTTTCCGTCTTTTTGAGGAGCAGCTAAGTTTAATCCTTTATCTTGAAGTAATTTTGCTTTTGCATCAAAAGGATCTGTCGCTGTTTTTTCTCTTCCTGCTGGACGATATGATTGTACCAAATAAACGCCTAAATTGTTTCCGTCTTTGTCTTTTACATTCACGTCGGCGCCTTTTGATAAAAGTAAATTTACAGCTTCTGGAGATCCGTTTCTAACAGCAAAAGTTAAAGCTGATTCTCCTTTTAGATTCTGAGCATTTATGTTTTTAGCTTTAGGAAGAAAAAGTTCCAAAACTGCTGTTTCTCTTGCCGATGCTGACGCCATAATTGGAGTATTTCCTTCTTTATCGGCTTTGTTTACATCAACACCTTTTGCCAAGAAATATTGAATAATTTCTGTTTGGTTTGGTTTTCCTGCCAAAATATGCAATACATTTTGTCCCGCTTTGTTTTGAGCAGTTGGCTTGATTTTTACTTCGTCAACCAAATATTTATAGGTTTCAAGAGTGTTGGTTTCTCTACGGCTTCCTTGCGCAGCGAATAAAAGTGCGCCTTCAGTTGGTTTGATTCCTTTTTCTAAAAGTTTTTTCAAAAGAGCAATATTTCCAGATCTTGCTGCATAAGAGAAAGCTGTGTTTCCGTCATTATCCACATCTTTTAAAGACATTCCTTTAGTAGAAAAATATTCTGCAGCTTTCAAATCTTTATCAGAAGCAATAGCCAAAAGCAAAAGGTTTGCACCGTTTGCATATTTCTTTGTCGGATTAAGACCTGCTTTAAAGAAAGCATCATACATCGCAGCATCTGATTGGCCGTTTGAAGCGGCGAAATCTGCTGGAGCTGTTCCGTGGCTGTCTTCAAAGTTTACATCAGAACCTTTACCGATTAAGTATTGTACTAATTCAGTGTTGCCTCTATAGGCAGCCCAATGCAAATAAATACGATTATCGTGAGTTAATTTTGTGATTGAATTTCCTGGCTGTTCTACTAAAAATTTGATAGTTGCAAAAGGAGCATCGTTATTAATGGCTAAAGTCGTAACGTCAAAAGCATTGGCATTCGCTTCAGCTGGATTATTTCCTTTAGCGATTTCTGCCTGAACAGTTTCAATAGATGGAGAAGTTTTCCAGAAAGCCGCATCTAGTAATGAGTTTTTTTGTTGGGCACTTACAAATAAAGTAGCCGCAAATGCAAAAGAAACAAAAAGGTTCTTTTTCATATTTCGATAATTTATGGTTATTGAATTGTACAAGATTGATTTATTTTTCGGAATATTTTTATCTATTTAGAATAAATAAAAATAAAAGCAAATGTAAAAATTAATATTCTTAAACCAAGAATAATTTGCTGTAAAAAGGCTTTTTGAGTATAGTTTTTTAAAAAATTAAGGATTGCTTAAGTAAATTTTAATTTTGTTTTAATTCGGACTGTTTTAAATCATTAAGAAAAAGTGTTTATCCTAAATGAAAATGTTTTCTTTTTAGAAAGAGAATTGACGCTTTTTGTTCTTTTCTAATGTTAAAAGTTCTAAAAGCAAAACAGGTCTTGATTATAGAGCTTTATTCAATCTTTTTTCAAGGAATCCTGAAGGTTTTTTATTGAGTGTAAATTTTAAATAATTGTTATCAAGAGTGTTATGTTTTTTAAAGGCTGAATGCTATTTAGAATAATTATTAATAGATAGCGTTTTTTGCAGGTGAAATGATCCTTAAAATTTCTATTTTCAAAAAGAGAATGTTGATAACTGTTATTATTTTTCACTTCGAAAAGCTCACTTTTTGATGTTGATAACTTGATATTAATTTTAGGGAAAATGCTAGTTCAATGCGAATTACAGAATATTATTTTCGTGTTGATAAGATTTATAAAATCACAAATTTTTGAGGTTTTAAAACTGTTGATAATTGGACAGATTTTTAACATCTAAAACTAGACAAAAGAATAACTGTGGGCTAAATTTGTAATTATAGAAATCACGCTAATACCACTCCCCAAATGAAGCGACTCGTATTTCTATTTCAAAACAGTCACTTAAAACTCTCTATATATGTCAATTTTTGATAAAAGAATCAATTATAAACCTTTTGAATATCCTGAGGTTCTGCAATTTACCGAAGCTATTAATAAAGCTTATTGGGTACACACTGAAGTAGATTTTACTGCCGATACGCAAGATTTTCATGCGCATTTAGATTTGGCAGAAAAAACAGCAATTAAAAACAGTTTATTGGCGATTGCGCAGATTGAGGTAGCTGTAAAAAGTTTTTGGGGTAATATATATGAGCATTTTCCAAAACCAGAATTCAACGGTTTGGGAACTACTTTTGCAGAATGTGAATTCAGACATTCTGAAGCTTATTCTCGTCTGTTGGAAGTTTTAGGATATAATGACGAATTTGAGAAATTATTGGATGTTCCTGTAATTCGCAGACGTGTAGATTATCTTTCGAATGTACTAAAAGACACAAAATCTCAGGACAACAGAAAATACATGGTTTCGCTGATTTTGTTCAGTATTTTAATTGAAAACGTTTCATTGTTTAGTCAATTTGCCATTTTATTGTCTTTTACAAGATTCAAAGGATATATGAAGAATGTGAGTAATATTATTGCTTGGACTTCAATCGACGAGCAGATTCATGCTAATGGTGGAATTTATATCATTAATAAAATCCGTGAAGAGTTTCCAGAATATTTCGATGCAGAAACTTTAGAGTTAATTAGAGAGACTGTTAGAGAATCAATTACTGTGGAAGCCGATATATTAGATTGGATTTTTGAAAATGGAGCAATTGAAACGATAAACAAAGAAGATTTGGTAAACTTCATGAAATTTAGAATTGACGAAAGTTTGAAGCAAATCAATATCGAAACTATTTTTAATGTTTCTCCAGAAGAATATTCAAAAATGACCTGGTTTGAAGAAGAGGTTTTTGCAAACAGTCTAGACGATTTCTTTGCGAAACGACCTGTGGAATATACAAAACACGATAAGAGTATCACAGCAAACGATCTTTTCTAATACAAGCCTATAATACATTATGAATACAACAGACATAAACCCTGAAAACAACAATTTCGAACCACAAAACGACAGTAAAATGTGGTGGAAAAATTCTGAAAGTGAACAGATTTTAAATCGCGGTTATCTTTTAAAAGGAGAAACTGTAGAAGGAGCAATCGATAGAATTTGTACGGCTGCAGCAAAAAGGCTTTACAAACCAGAATTGAAAGAATCTTTCATGGAAATGATTGAAAGAGGCTGGATGAGTATCAGTTCACCAGTTTGGGCCAATATGGGAACAGAAAGAGGTTTGCCAATTTCTTGTTTTAATGTGCATGTTCCAGATAAAATTGAAGGAATTACTCATAAACTGGGTGAAGTAATTATGCAGACCAAAATTGGAGGTGGGACTTCTGGTTATTTTGGTGAATTACGCGAACGCGGAAGTGCTGTAACCGACAACGGAAAGAGTAGTGGAGCAGTAAGTTTCATGAAGCTTTTTGATACGGCTATGGATACGATTTCGCAAGGAGGAGTTCGTCGCGGAGCATTTGCAGCTTATTTGGATATTGATCATCCAGATATTGAGGAATTTTTGAAAATTAAAAGTATCGGAAATCCAATCCAGAACTTATTTACAGGAATCTGTGTGCCAGATTATTGGATGCAGGAAATGATTGATGGTGATGGAGAAAAGAGACAAATTTGGGCGAAAGTATTAGAAAGCCGTCAGCAAAAAGGATTGCCTTATATTTTCTTTAGCGACAACGTAAATAAAAATAAACCGCAAGTTTACAAAGATCAGAATCTAAGAATCAATGCAAGTAATTTGTGTAGTGAGATTATGCTTCCATCAACTCATGATGAATCATTTATCTGCTGTTTATCTTCTATGAACTTAGAATTATATGATGAGTGGAAAGATACTGAAGCGGTTAAATTGGCGATCTTTTTCTTAGATGCTGTTTTACAGGAATTCATCGAAAAAACAGAAGGAAACTATTATCTTTCTGCAGCGAATAAATTTGCTAAAAGACACCGTGCGCTTGGTTTAGGTGTCTTAGGATGGCATTCTTATTTGCAGAAAAATATGATTCCGTTTGAAGGAATGGAAGCTAAAATGAAAACTACAGAGATTTTCAAACATATTAGTGATAAAGCCGATAAAGCAAGTCAGGAATTGGCTAGAATTTACGGTGAGCCAGAATTGCTAAAAGGTTACGGAAGACGTAATACCACCACAATGGCAATTGCACCAACAACCTCTTCTTCTGCAATTTTAGGACAAACTTCGCCAGGAATCGAACCTTTCAGTAGTAATTATTACAAAGCAGGATTGAGTAAAGGTAATTTTATGCGTAAAAACAAATACCTTAAAAAACTGCTTGAAGAAAAAGGTTTAGATAATGAAGAAGTTTGGAGAGGAATTATGCTAAACGGAGGAAGTGTTCAGCATATGGAACAATTGACTAGAGAAGAAAAAGATGTTTTTAAAACGTTTAAAGAAATTAGCCAATTAGAAATTGTGCAGCAAGCAGGAATTCGCCAGAAATTTGTAGATCAAGGACAAAGTTTGAATCTTAATATTCCAGCAGAATTGGCAATTAAAGATGTAAACCGTCTAATGATTGAAGCTTGGCAACAAGGAGTAAAAAGTTTGTACTACCAAAGAAGCCAAAGTGTTTCTAAAGAATTAGTAACAAGTCTTGTTTCATGCAGCAGTTGTGAATCATAAAAATATGAAAGCCGAATCTGGAATTAAGATTCGGCTTTTTTGTGAATTTTTACCGCTAAGATTTGTTAAGATTTACTCGTAAGAAACGCAAAGGGTTTCACGCAGATTCTAAAAGATTTAAGCTAATTAAGACAGATATGAATTGCCTCCAGCTTTAGCTGGAGGTTTTTGTTTTATATTGTAAAAGGCTTTAGCCAAATTCAAAGTTTGGCTAAAGCCTTCTTATTTTCCTTTTTATCTCCAGCTAAAGCTGGAGGCAATTCATGTAAAAAAAACGTAGAGCCTTCGCGCCTTAGTAGCTAAAAAAAAACTCTAAACCTTAGACTTCAACCTACTCAAAGTTTCCTGAGAAATATTAATATAAGAAGCCACAATTTTATTCGGCAATCTTTTCACAATCGCAGGATTTATCTTCAAAAGCTGATTATATCTCTCCAAAGCATCCATTGTGGTAAAAGACATCAAACGATTGGCATTATTTACATATGCTTTTTCCAAATAATTGCTGTAAAACTCACGCCATTGCGGAATTATTGCCATTAAATGATTAAAATCTTCGTGGGAAATGCTTAGTAATTCTGATTTCTCAACAACTTGAATATTTTCAAGAGCCGGCATTTTAGTAATAAAACTCACCAAAGCTGTAGCAAACTGATTTTCGAAAGCAATATATCGTGTAGCATCTTTTCCTTCTTCATTAATAAAAAAGATGCGTAGACAACCTTTAGCTACAAAAAAAGTCTCTTGACTAATTTGTCCTTGAGCTAACAAAATCTCATTTTTACCTTTTTTTACAAGTTTAAAATAAGAGAGAATGGTTTCTAAATCTTCATCAGAAACATTTATGCTTTTTCGAATAGAATTGCCAAGCTGTTCGTATATCATTTAATTATAATCTCTAACGAATTTGCGGTAATAAATAATATCTTCAATAGATAAAACTACCAAATCGTGTTGTTGTGCAAAGCTAACGATTTTGTCTAGTTTTGCCATGCTGCCATCTTCGTTCATCAATTCGCAAAGGACAGCTTCAGGTTGTAAACCCGCCAATTTCATTAAATCGACACTTCCTTCTGTGTGGCCATTTCTTCCTAAAACGCCCTTGTAATTTGCTCTAAGGGGGAAAATATGTCCAGGTCTTGCCAGATCTTCTGGTTTTGCATTTGTTGCAACAGCTGTTTTAATAGTGGTAATTCGATCTTGTGCCGAAACTCCAGTTGTAACTCCGTTTTTCGCTTCAATAGTAATGGTAAACGGAGTCTGAAAACTGCTCGTGTTTTCTTTTACCATATACGGAAGTTCCAATTCATCGGCTTTTTCATTAGTAAGACAAAGACAGACAATTCCGCTGCATTCGCGAATCATTAGCGCCATATCTTGAACGTTCATGTGGTGCGCAGAAAATATAAGATCGCCTTCATTTTCTCGGTTTTCATCGTCGGTTACCAAAACGCCTTTTCCGCTTTTAAGCTGTTCCAAAGCATTTTCAACACGCTCTTTACTTGAAATTCCAAATTGCACTAACGGACTTAATTCTGTACTTATCATAAAAACTTTTTAGAAATAATAAGAAGCAAATCTAAAGCTGTTTAAAACCAAAAAGTTTGATATAAGTCAATAAATTGATGTCCTATTTTTTTTATGCTAATTTAATTTAGTTGTCATAAAATCTTAATTTAGTAGCCAAATTCGATAACCAAAAACCAATAAATACCGCAATAAATGGAGAATATTACCGTAATCATCATGCTTCTTTTCGGTGTAGCTTTTCTTAGTCTTGTTAGTAAAAGATATAATTTCCCGATTCCGATTGTTTTGGTCTTATGTGGCGTTGTGATTAGCGTTATCCCAGGACTTCCGGTGATAGCTTTAAGTCCAGAAATAGTGTTTATTATATTTTTGCCACCACTTTTGTATCACGCTGCGTGGCATACTAGCTGGTCAGACTTTAAGCAATCTATACGTCCAATAACTTTTGCCGCTGTTGGTTTGGTTTTCTTTACAACAGGATTAGTTGCTGTTTTTGCACATTGGCTTATAGATGATATGTCTTGGCCGTTAGCTTTTTTACTCGGTGCAATTGTTTCGCCTCCCGATGCAGTTTCGGCAACAGCCATTACAAAAGGTCTAGGGCTTAATCCTCGATTAATTGCTGTTTTAGAAGGAGAAAGTTTAGTAAATGACGCCAGTGGTCTTGTTGCATACAAATATGCCCTTACGGCGATCACAGCAGGAAATTTTGTTTTGTGGCAAGCCGGATTAAATTTCGTCTTAATGTCAGCTTTGGGCATAGGGATTGGTTTGGCTGTTGGCTTTATCATGTATTACATTCATAAAAGATTTGTTTGCGACGATATTATCGAAGTAACACTTACCTTATTGACACCATTTGCGTCTTATCTCCTTGCAGAACATTTTGAAGGCTCGGGAGTTCTGGCGGTAGTAACAACAGGACTTTTTTTAGCCGCAAGATCAGGAACTATTTTTTCTCATGAAAGCCGAATTATGACCAATACTATTTGGGATGTGTTAAATAATATTCTGAACGGCTTGATTTTTATTTTGATAGGACTTCAATTGAGACAGATTATTGCAGGAATCAGCAATTACTCTGGCAATTCCTTATTTATCTGGGGTGCAGTTATTAGTATCGTAGTGATTTTGGTTCGTTTCTTATGGGTTGTTCCCGCAACGATGATTCCGAGAATGCTTAGTAAAAAAATTCGTGAAAAAGAAGCTTTTGATTATCGAAACATGATCATTTTTGGATGGTCAGGAATGCGTGGAGTTGTTTCTATGGCCGCGGCTTTAGCACTTCCATTAATGTTGAATAAAACAGAAGAATTTCCGCTTCGAAATCTAATTATATACTTGGTTTTCTGTGTTATTCTTTCAACTTTGGTTATACAAGGTCTTACGCTTCCGTGGCTGATTAAAAAGCTTAAGATTGAGCGATATTCGATACTTGCAGAAGAATATAATATTCGAAATGTGATTGTCTCGGAAACTATTGCGCATATAGAAGATAATTTCTCACTGCTGAATGACGAATTGCTTCATAACATTAAAAGTAAATACGAAGTAAAATTCAATCGCCTTCAAAAAACAGAACTTCCAGCGAATTTCTTCGGAAATGGAAAACTTCTTGGAGGTGAAATTTTTAATGATTTTACTAAAATTCAAATTGATTTGCTAAATGTAGAGCGTGGAAAATTAGAATCAATGCATAAGTTTGGTTCTGTAAACGAAGAAATCTTCCGCAAAATAGAAAAAGAACTAGATTTGGAAGAAACCCGTCTGTGGATGGAAATGTACGAGGAAAATTAATTGTTAATGATTAATTGTTAATTGTAAATGGTTAATTGTGAATTAAGCTTTACGCAAAGAGTAAATTAATAATTCACCATTTACAATTAACAATTAAATAACCCCCATTTTCTGCATTAAGAAAGTAGCACTTTTGTTTTTACAGATTCCATTTCGGAGTTTATAATCGAAATGTAAATCGTTGTTTTGAATCTCAACTTCGAAACATTGATTGGTTAAAATTTCAGGATATTCGTTTGTAGTCAGGCAAACTTCAATGTCGTGAGTTGCAATGGCACCGATTGCTTTTTTAGAAATTATCTTTTTCACTACTTCAATAGTTCCATTTCTTTTATCATCAGAGTTTGTACCTCTTAAAATCTCATCCAATAGAACAAATGCAGGCTGACTTTCAAGCGCATCCATAATTTGTTTTAAACGTTTAATTTCAGCAAAAAAATACGATTCAGAATCTGATAAAGAATCGGATAATCGCATTGAAACTAATACTGGAAGTGGGTGTACTTTAGCTTCTGATGCGCAAATAACAGAACCAATTCCGCCAAGAACCATATTGATTCCTAAGCTTCTCAAAAATGTACTTTTTCCGGACATATTAGAGCCAGTTAAAATCACAAAAGATTGTGGGTAAAATTGAGTGTCATTTCCAACTCTTGTTGCTGGATTCAATAACGGATGGCTTAGATTTTTAAACTCAATTTTATAATCAGAATTAATTTCAGGGAAAACGAAATCTTCATTGTTATAAGCTAAATTGGCTAAACTGTTTAAAGCCTCAATTTCACCAATTATAGCAATCCAATGATTCATTTCAGAAGCGTAATCTTCTTTCCATTTTAATAATGCTCTTAAAACATGAAGATTGAATAAGAATGTTCCGTTGAATAATGTAGCTGTTACAAAGTTATTTATCGTGTCCATTCTTGAAAACAACTCAGAAAGTTGTTTTAAATGCTGGCTTGCTTTTGCATTTTTAAAATTAAGCTGTTTTTGCAAGTGAATCAGCTTTTTAGATTGGAAAGATTCGTTTTCAATTTTTTCAATCAGTAAGCTGTATTGTTTTATGATGTTAGCGACATTATCAGCTTTTGCTATTTCCGATTGAATTCTCTTTACAGCTCTTCCTAAAACAATTAAATTGGCAATAAAAACATAGGTCAAATAAGAAAGAATAATGGTTTTTGATGTAATAAAATATGCAGCCAGAAATCCAAAAAATGTTACAGGAAGAATAAATGATAATGCAACTAAAACTTTAGGCAGTGAATTATTTGTAAAAGAAGTCCAGTGTTTTATCGCTTCATAAGATTGTTTTGAATCTTGACTTAAAATTGCCAGAGCCTGAAATTCCTGTCTCCAATCAATTTTAGTTTTCAATTCGTTTACTGCTTCCTGATTTTCTAAAATTTCTGTTTCAGGCAGAGTAAGCAGCAATAACTCAGCAAGTGTTTTTTTTCCAATAAAAGAAGCTGTTCGGTTTAGGTTTTGAAATAAAGAGTGATCTCCAAAAATATCCAAATCGTAAGCATACGGATGATGAAAATCGATGAATTCGGCTCCGTTTTCAAAAGATGTTTTTTCTCTTTTTAAAAAAGAAATTTCATTCTTATTAATTTTCAAAAGTGTTTCTGCCATCAATCTTTGAAATGATACTCGAGAATGTATTTTCATAAAAAAAATAAAACCAGCAAAAGATAAAACAGCTAGAATAACATAAAGTATTTGATCGGTCTTGATGTAGTAAAACATAAAAATCAAGAAAAGAAAGATACTTAATAACCTCAAAAGGCTTATGCTGTTGTATTTTTTGTTGGTTTTATTATAGAGTTCTGAGTATTTTGCAACGTTGTCTGGATATGCTTTCATTCTATTATTTTGCTTGAATTACAAATATAGCTTTTAAGTTACAAAATCGTCAAAATTGTTATTTAATCTTCATGCATAACCAAAATCGGAATGGTCACTTCTTTGGCTATTTTTTTTGAAAAACTGGAATCGAAAAGACTTTCAAAAAAGGAACGTTTGTGTGTTATCGTTGTCAGAATATCAATGTCTTTATAAAGTACAAAATCTAGAATGGTTTCTTTGACATCATCACTTGGTAAAACTAAAAATTCAACATTTTCTCCAGCGAATTCCTTTTCAAATTCTTTTCTTGTTTCTTCTGTAACATCAGAATTAGATGTTTTTACATATAAACTTTTAACCTTCGCATCGGTTTTTTTGGCAATTTTCAAGACCTTTTTCAGTTCTTTTTTGTCTTTCTCTCTGTAGCGTGTGGTAAAACCAATTGTTTTTACCTTTTTGTATTTAGCATCAATAGGAATACATAAAACCGGAACTTCAACTCCTGAAATCACAGATTCGGTATTAGAACCCGTGAAAAATTTTGTCCAATCAGAAACGCTGTTTGTTCCCATAATTACAAAATCAACTTGGTCTTCTTCGACGGCATTTTTGAGATTATAAATAAGATCACCATCCATTAGACGGTGTTTGATCACAATATCTTCTAAATTACGTTCAGTAGCAATAGTTCGTAGTTTAGGAATTTCATCTTTAAACATTTCAAATTTTGCTAATTCGATTGAACTGTATATAGAAGCATAATTCTCTGGAAAGAATTGGCTGTCGTAAACGGGAATCTCGAATGTATGAAGTAAGATTAATTCGGCGTTTACCACTTTAGCAAATTCTAAAGCATGGACAAATGCATTGGTAGCGGCATCAGAGAAATCGGTTGGAAATAATATCTTTTTCATAGTACTTAAGATTAAGGTTTGTCTCTCAAATTTACTCATTCTGTGAAGAAAACAACCTGATATTTATCAGTATTTTAACAATTAATGATTTATTAATTTCAAGTAATTTGAAGATTTCTTGTCTGAATGGGGTTGAATTAGCGCAGAAATGAAATTGAACGTTTTTTTATACCTTTGCAGCATGATAAATCAAGATTCTATAGTTGCTTTGGCTACACCTTCGGGAGCTGGAGCTATCGCCATAATTCGTATTTCTGGAGCCGAAGCCATTACAATTGGTAATTCGGTATTTAAATCTATTAAAAACAAAGATTTAACTAAGCAGAAGACGCATACACTTCACTTAGGGCATATTGTAGACGGAAACAAAACATTAGACGAAGTTTTGGTTTCGGTGTTTAAAGGTCCAAATTCTTATACAGGAGAAGATACAATTGAAATTTCATGTCACGGATCTACTTATATTCAGCAGCAGATTATTCAGTTATTGCTTAGAAATGGCTGTAGAATGGCTGATGCTGGTGAATTTACATTAAGAGCATTCTTAAATGGAAAATTAGATTTATCACAAGCGGAAGCAGTTGCAGATTTGATTTCGTCAGACAATGAAGCTTCTCACCAAATTGCGATGCAGCAAATGCGTGGCGGATTTAGCAATGAAATCGCAAAACTTCGTGAAGAGCTTTTAAATTTTGCTTCTTTAATTGAATTGGAATTGGATTTCGCAGAAGAAGATGTAGAATTTGCAGATAGAACTCAGTTTCATGAATTATTAAACCGAATTGAATTTGTTCTAAAACGTTTAATCGATTCGTTTGCTGTTGGAAATGTGATTAAAAACGGAATTCCGGTTGCGATTGTTGGTGAACCAAATGTTGGGAAATCGACTTTATTGAACGCTTTATTAAACGAAGAACGTGCAATTGTTTCGGACATTGCAGGAACAACTCGTGACACAATTGAAGACGAATTGGTAATTGGCGGAATCGGATTTAGATTTATTGATACTGCAGGAATTCGTGATACAAAAGATGTTGTAGAAAGTATCGGAATAAAGAAAACTTTCGAAAAAATTGATCAAGCCCAAGTGGTGATTTACTTATTTGATGGATTAAAATTTCAAACTTCAAGTTCTGAATTTGTAAATGAAATTGAACAGATTAAGAATAAATACCCACTAAAACCACTGCTTATTGTGGTGAATAAAAAAGATATTCTATCTGCCGAAGAAGTGGCAAATATTACCAATCAGTTAGAAAATTTAAATGCGAAACTATTATTGATTTCTGCGAAAGAAAAAATAGGAGTAGAGGATTTAAAAAATGAATTATTGTCTTTTGTAAACACAGGAGCGCTTCGTAATAACGAAACGATTGTTACCAATACTAGACATTATGATTCGTTGTTAAAAGCTTTAGATGAAATTCAGAAAGTAAAATTTGGTCTAGAATCTGGTCTTTCCAGTGATCTTATGGCGCTAGATATTCGCGAAGCTTTATATCAATTTGGATTGATTACTGGACAAGTTTCTAATGATGAGTTGTTAGGGAATATTTTTGCAAACTTTTGCATCGGCAAATAGAAGGAGCAAAGAAACGCAAAATATAAACAAACAAAATAGCTAAAATGTTGGTAATTAACATTTTAGCTATTTTTTTATTCAATTGTTTTTTGGAATATTTAAGTGTTGTTTTGTTAAAATTTGTACCTCATTTGTACCTCGGGTTTCGAGGTACAAACTTTGTGACAAAAAGGGATTAATTATGACACACTTGGGTCCTTTTTAAAGGTTTTATAAAGCGTTAATTTCGGGTAAAGAAGTTAGCAAAAATATTTAAAACAACCACATCGTTAGTTATCTGTCCAAAGATATTTCTAAAGAATATATTAATGCGTTTGGGAGATGATTGCGACAGTTAAAAGAGCTTTTAAGTAATGTAGGAAACCTAAATTTTAAAATTATGAGTTCAAACATTAGGATTACCAAAGTCTGCCAATTCTGCAATAATGAATTTACGGCAAAAACAATCAAAACAAGATTCTGCTCCCCTGTCTGCGGGAGTAAGAGCTACAAAAAAAGGAGCAGAGATAATAAAAAAGAGGCAGCAAGACTGCAAAGGGAATCGGTTAATAATGCCGAAATTCAAAGACTTGGAGAGCTTGACTTTCTCAGCATTGATGAGGCCAGCATTTTTATAGGAATAAGCAGAAGAACACTTTACAGAGCCATATCTAGAAAAGAACTTAAGACCGGTAAGTTTGGTTCTAGAACTTTTATCGAGCAGTCAGATATCGCTCAGTTTAAAGAGAATCTGCATCAAAGCAGTACAGACAAAGAAGCAGCAAGAAAATTTCCAGGAATTAAAAACTGCTATACAATGTCCGAAGCGCATATAAAATTTAAGGTTTCCCCTTCTGCTTTATATGGTATACTGAAGAGAAAAGGGATTTTGAAATTTAATTATGGCAAGTTTGTCTATATTGCCAAGAGAGATTTAGATGAATTATTTAACATTGAGAGCCATGAGTAAAAGTATCGTAACACTTAGAAAAAAAGCTATTTCTCAGGGGAGGATGTCTCTTTATTTAGATTTTTATCCTCCCGTATGGAATTCGGCAATTAACGATTATACCAGACGCGAGTTTTTAAAAATCTACGTATATCAAAAACCAGCTGACCAGTACCAGAAAATAGCCAATACAGAAAGTCTACATACGGCCGAGCTTATTCGCGCGCGTAGACAGAATGAAATCAACAAAAGTGAAATTTATTCCGCATTTGAAAAAGAGCAGCTGGTAATTCAGGCAGTCGGAAATGAATCTTTTCTGCAGTATTATAAAAATTTAGGGAATAAAAAGGTTGGTAACAATTTATCAATCTGGGCCTGTGCTATTGTTCATTTTGAGGCTTTTTTAAAAGGGAGGGATTTATCATTTAAAGAGGTGACAGTTACTCTAATTGAAGATTACAGAGATTATCTTTTGAAAGCTAAAAGTTTAAGGAAGAATAAGAAGCAGCTGTCGCGTAACACTGCTCTCTCTTATTATAACAAGATTAAAACTACTCTAAAAGCAGCCTATAGAGAGGATAAGCTTAAAACAGATATCAATGCAAAGATAGGATCAATAAAGGAAATGGAATCCCAACGTAATTTTTTGACTCTCGAGGAAACCCGAAGGCTGTTTGAAACTCCCTGCCCGAAATTGATTGTAAGAAGAATTTCTATGTTTTCTGTTCTTACAGGCGTGAGGTATTCCGATATTGCCAAGCTGACCTGGTCAGAATTGCAACATGTTGAGAATGACGGGCACTATATTATTTTCAGGCAAAAGAAAACGGAAGGCACTGCATCCATACCGATCTCCGATGAAGCTTTCGAATTGCTTGGCAAGAGACGGAGAGAAAATGAGAAGGTATTTAAAGATTTGAACAAATGGGATGTTGACCGTACGCTTCCTGTATGGGTGGCATTGTCAGGCATCAATAAGCATATTACCTTTCACTGTTTCAGGCATACTTATGCTACATTACAGCTGACGGCTGGAACTGATATTTTTACCATATCTAAAATGCTTGGTCATAAGAACGTTAAGACAACGCAGATATATGCGAAGGTAATTGACCAGAAGAAAAGGGACGCAGCAGGCAGAATTTCTTTAGAATAAAGTTTTTTCTTTAGCAATTTTTTTAACGCTTTACCCAAATAGAGGTAAGGCGTTTTTTATTTTTTTTAGGATTAAATGATTTTTAGATTTTTTAGAAATTATTATTCAAAAAATTGCAGGTTTTACAATAGGTTATCTTTTTATATGGACTCTTTAGCTTTATTTTCTTGTTTTTATTTTCGAGATTTTCATGTAAAGCTTCTTCTTCTTTTGTAATTTTATTAGTTTCCGGATCTTCTAAGATTTTTTTAACGCTAATTCCAGCTATTAACCTAAGAAATGACAATATTTCGGCTGTTTGTGCAAGAGTAACATCCATTCCTTCGTCAGTTAACATTTTTAGTGCTTTTTCAGGTGTGATTTTTCCAGTATGATTTTGATTAAATTCCATTTTTTACTTTTTTATATTTTGTAATTAATGTAAAGATAATCAGTTGTTTATGTGGCTTTAGGAAGTGGTTTATTTTGTCCTGTTGGGGGACGGGGGCAGGACAAATTTCAACATCATTTTTGGATGATTTGAAGAAAGTGGCTTTCTATATGTAGTGTCTGTCTTCCATTGACTTGGTTATTTTGGTTTAGATGTCCTGTTGGGGATTGATGTGAAAAATTATAAAAACTCAATTGGTTCATGCCGGTAAACTAAAATACAATTCTACAAATATTATTGAGGATTTGAAAAGATTGTTATGCTTAATGTAGAGTTGTCTTTCTTTGGCTCTATTAATTACTTTTATGCGATTTAGTTTTGTGGCAGAAAAGTAATTCCTTTCACTTTTTGGATACGCAGAGCATTATGTTTTTTGAAGCCGATGAGGGCGTTGTGTTTGCCTATGATCATCAAGAAAAAAAAACTGCTGTCCGAACGCACTTTAAAGGAAATAGAAGAACAACTCAATCCTTTAGACTTTTACCGCATCAATCGAGCAGAACTAATCCATAAATATTATATTGAAAAAATAGAACATTATGATAAAAACACACTGGCTATTAAATTAAAAGATTGCAAAAACTATCTTAAAACTAGTCAAAGTCAAACTGCCGCATTTCGAGAATGGGTAGGGAAATAGGGTTCTAAGAGCAGATTAGTGTAAAACTCAGTGATATTGACCACTGTTTTCCAATTTAAAGTGACCACTTCGTTTCGGTTTAAAGTGACCATCTAATTTCGGTGCAAAGTGAGCACCTAAAAAACTACTTTTTTTCGTGTGTTAATTATTGTTTCAAATATAGATAAATAATTATTCCTTGATTATGCTTTTTTTCTTTCTCATTGATTCCCCATGCAGCTCAACCCTGTGGGCCTGATGTATTAATCTATCAAGGATTGCATCTGCTATGGTTTTCTCGCCGATTATGTCATACCATCCCTGAACGGGGATCTGCGAGGTTACAATAATAGAACCATTGTTGTGCCTGTCTTCGATGATCTCTAAAAGTGTGATTCTGTTCTGGCTGTCCAATGCCTGGAGTCCAAAGTCATCTAGTATGATAACATCCTGCCTTTGTATTTTCATCAGTTCTCTCAGGTATGTACCGTCTGCTTTGGCCATTTTCAGCTTTGCAAACAATTTTGCAGTATTAAAATAACTTACTTTATAGCCTTCAATACAGGCCTGATAACCAAGTGCTGTTCCTAAAAAACTTTTGCCGACACCTGTGCTTCCTGTGATTAGTATATTTTCATTCTTTTCTACAAAACTGCATTCTGCAAGCCGGAGTATAAGATTTCTGTCAATATTCCGGGACTGGTCAAAATTGATGCTTTCAATATTTGATTTGTAGTGGAAGCGTGCATTGGCAATACTGCGTTCAATACGCCTGTTGTGGCGTTCATCCCATTCGGCATCTATTATCATTGACATAAACTGGTCAATGGTATAATGATCGGTTTTTCCGCTCTCGATAGCTGTCATGAAGGCGTTATGCATTCCATGAAGCTTCATCTGTTTCATTTTTGCTACAGTAGATTCATTCATTGTAAATTGATTTTAGTTATAATAATTTTTTCCTCTGATATTGCCGTGGTCGGGAAGATCCTGATCTTCTTCCTTTTCGTGTTCCATGGGTATCTTATCCAGACTGTTTTCCAAGATGTTCTGTATGGTTTTAAAATTATAAATCTTAAAGTCCAGAGCACGTTTGCAGGCATTTATCAATCTTTCTGCACCTACTTTCTTCTCAAAAGACAATATGCCTAGGCAGCTTTTATAGGCCTGCTCGGGGTGGTTCCTGCTTTCTATTATCTGCATGATATATTCTCCTACTGCCGGATCAATGCTGTTGGCCCATTCAATAAACCTTAAGGCATTCCACTGCGCTACAAATTGATGTGTGCTTGCCATATGTTCTGGATTTGTGGTATAGATGTAGGGCTTTGGATTTCTCATGTGTGTGGCTATACGGTTGTATTTGAAGTATATTTCGACAGTAGAGCTGGTGTACAGCAGCTTCACTTTTTTCTTTAAATATTGATAAGGCACGCTGTAGTAGTTTTTGTCCTGGCTTAACTGGACGTGTCCGTTCTGCATTACTGTTGCCAGAGACTGGTATTTAATCTCAAAGCGTTCCAGAGGAAGAGGCTGCAGTTCATGCCTTTCATCTTCCATGAAGAGTTCAAAACGAGAGTATGGTCTTCCGGTAAGTTTCTTGTTATTATGCGCATCGAGCAGATTCCATATTTCCTGGTTCAGATCTTCTATGCTGAAGTATTTAGAGTCTTTCAGATTTGCATAAATTCTTCTGTAAAGTATCTTAACAGCGCCCTCGACTAAAGATTTGTCTCTGGGCCTGTATGCTCTTGCAGGCAGAATAGTAGTTTCATAATGTTCAGCTAAATCTGCAAGAGTTTCATTAATGGTAGGTTCAAAGCGGCTGGTTCTGACTACGGCAGATTTTAGGTTGTCGGGCACAATTGCGGCAGGCGTTCCTTGAAAAAAGCGCATTGCATTCTCCACCGAAGCTACAAAATCTTCCTTCTGCTGGCTCATTGAAGCTTCTGCGTAAGTATACTGGCTGGCACCGAGTATGGCAACAAAAAATTGCACTTCCTGAACCTCGGACGTGTTTTTGTCTATAATTGAGAGTGTCTTTCCAGCATAATCCACATACATTTTATCGCCAGCCTTGTGATTCATATGCATCACAGGGTTTACCTTGTTGCTCCAGTCTCTGAAGCGATTCCTGAACTGCGTTACTCTAAGACCATCGGGATGGGTTTCAATATACCTTTCCCACATGGTTTGTATGGTGATGCCCACCTTTTTTAATTCCCGTTCCATCTGAGGAAAATAAGCATACAGATCTTCGATTCTTGAGGAAACAACTTCTGTCGGACCCTGAGAAAACAGCTCGTCCAATTCAGTGTCAGTTTTCTTGTTGACAGTTTCCAG